>CAVOCO010000062.1:0-6899 GCA_963694215.1 Phycisphaerae bacterium | reverse complement strand
AAGAAGACGATACCAAGCATCATGCCAAGTTCGCCCATTTCGGCAAAGGCCAGCGGCATGCTCATAAACACGAGTCCGGGGCCGCTGCTGGGATCTTGTCCGTACGAGAAGATGATCGGGAACATCATCAGGCAGGCCAGCAGCGCGATGGCTGTGTCCAAGACCGCGATGGACACTGATTCTCCAAGCAAGCCGCCACTGCCGCTGCGCTGATACGAGCCATAGGTCAGCATCGCGCCCATGCCAAGCGAGAGCGTGAAGAACGCGTGGCCAAGTGCCTCAAGTACGCCGCGCGGTTCGAGCTCGTTTGGATCGGGGTAGAACACAAACTCAACGGCGCGGCTGAAGCCAGGCTGGAAGAATCCGTACACAACTAAGAACAGAATGAAGAGCAGCAGAAGCGGCATCATGATTTTGCAGGTCCGCTCGATGCCAGCACCAACGCCGGTCGCGACCACCAGGATTGTTAGGAACATAAAGATGCCAGCCCAAAATGTGCTCGTCCACCCGTCACCAAGTAGCCCCATGAACACGCTCGTGACTTCCGCACTGATAATTGATCTGCGTTTGAGCACGGTTGCGGTTTCGCGGACGTGCTCGTCTGAGCGTGCTGCAATGTCTGCGGTGGCCGCAGCCCGCGCGGCGGCTACAGCTGCATCGCGCTGGGGAAGAGCAGGCGAGACGATGTCGAAGGCAGCCTTGATGGCAGGGTCTTCGAGCAACAACGCGGGGGTTACATTTAGCTTGGTGGAAGCCTCTTCATAGTTTTTCCATCGCTTCCATGTTGACGGGGCGAATTGACGTCGCCACTTCTTCTTGACGCTTTCTATGGGTTCAGCGGACTCACTTTCGACAAGCGCTGTTCGCATGTGTTCGATCGGCTCGCTTGCGCGGTAAACGAGCGCTGCTTCTGCTGCCTTTTTTCCAATCGGATTGGTGAATCCCACAACAGACTTGAGCGCGTAGTCCATTGCCCATCCGGCCACCACGACGTAGAACGACAAGATAAGGAACCCTGCAACCACGCCAAGCCAGCCGACAGCAGACCAACCCGTAGGGCCACCTTGGAGCCGCTTGAATGCTTCCGCTGGCTGGGCCTGCGCGGCACGTCCAATCATGATTTCGGCAATCAGAATTGGCAAGCCGATCAGCGCAATGCAGACGAGATAAATGAGAACGAACAGCCCGCCGCCGTTTTCGCCGGTGATGTATGGGAATTTCCAGATGTTGCCAAGGCCAACGGCCGAGCCAGCAGCGGCCAGGATGAACCCTGTGCGGCTGCCCCACACAGCGCGGTCAGTTGTGGGTTTCGGCACCGCGCCTGTGTCTTGATTTATAGTCATTCCATGCTCCGGGCACTCTGTGATCTTAAAATTGGCATGTGCCCATCATAAATGGCAGGTCTCCAACGCGTCGAGTCCCCACCTTCACGCTCTATCATGCTCGGTATGGAAGCCCCCTTTCGGATTTGCAGCGAGCTCGCCCGTGTGATTGAGCACGGGCACCAATTTGCGCTCGGCGTGCAGAGCGGGGGTCTTCGGCCACATGTCGCGGGCTGGTCATGTGTTGCGTGGGGGCACGATGAATCTCATGCCGAGACGCTCACGTACACCATCGCCGTCTCGCATGAGCTGATCCGACCATTGCTACGAGAGTTCATGCGGCTTTTACCTGCGACCGTCTCGGGTCTGATGGAACTTGGTAGCCGTGATGCGTTCCGGGAAGTTGATGTGTACATCGGGGCCACAGTTCCGCTTGATCGATTTCGCGGCATCTGGGATTTCTTCGAGCCCATTTTGCTTGAGGATGCCACGATTGGCATTGGCGTCAACGCCGTGGATCCATTCCTTGAGTTGTTTCTAGATCAGGACAAACGGCTCATTGTGCATGTCGACCCAGCGTGGGGCGATCGCATCGAGCGTGTTCTGCAACGATTCAATGTGAATCGGTGTCACGATGACGATCTTCATCCAGTCTCAAAAAGTGATCGCATCGTCGTTCGGTCGGTACTCCTGCAGCGAGATGGATTTCTCGTCGACCCCGATCATCTGCTGCTTGCGCTGCAGTCTGGTTGGGATTTACATCTCGATGATGATCCCAATCGCAACCTTGATTCAGGCGGCCGCGATATGGGGCATACCTTGTGGCGTGGTCTGGTGCTTGTTGACCAAGAAGATCCAGCCGGCCGTCGTGTGGGGCACGCGCAAATCTGGGGTGTTGCCACCTGCCGACGTGATATTGAACAGCTCATTCGCGGTCATATCGATGAGGATTTTGACTGGGAGTTTCTGCAGATACTCAATCTTGACCGAATTGCCTTTGATGATCGTCCCGCTGAACTAAACGAATTGCAGCCGCCGCTTGGCCATGATGAAGTGTTGTGTTGTGATGTGATGGTGATGGGCACAGAGCCAGAAGGGTGGGGCGGAACCGATGGATGATGCGTCTCCGGATGTTTGGTACCGAGACGGGCTTCGCTTTGAATGCTCGCGCTGCGGAAACTGCTGCACCGGCCCGCCCGGCGCCGTGTGGTTTACCAAAGACGAGGGAAAGTCCATGGCAGCTGCGATCGGCGTGACAGAGGAATTTTTCCTTCGCGAGTACGCCCGTAAAATAAATGGGCGGTGGTCTCTGCAAGAGCGGGCAAGTTCGCATGGGATGGACTGCGTATTTCTGACCTGGGATGAGCAGGGCAAGTCTGGATGTAGTCTCTATTCGGCCCGGCCGACCCAGTGTGGAACCTGGCCATTCTGGGCAGAAAATCTGGAATCACCTGAAATGTGGGAGGCTGTCAAGCGCCAAACGCCGTGCCTAGGCATGAATTCAGGCCCACTGATCACAATCGATGAGATCGTGGCCCGGCTTGACGAAAACTCTGCGTCGGACTCCGCGTAGAATGCTCGGCTCCACCACAGAAGTGGATATCAATCCGTAATGAACACAAAGGACTCCGTATGAGACGATCGAACACTGTGATGACCTTGGCCTGCATGATCCTGGTAGGCGGCGTTGCTGTTGCTGGTGACCACCCTGAACATCCCACCGCAGCAAAGCCTGCAGCAACTCCGATCAGTTCCATGCAGTACGTGCAAATGGACACGAGCAAGGGCAGCATGATCATCATGCTTGACCCTGTCGCTGCTCCTGCGACGGTGAAGAACTTCGTCGCGTACGCCAAGGCTGGCCGATATGACAGCACGATCTTCCACCGTGTGATCAAAGGATTCATGGTGCAGGGTGGCGGCTTTGAGTCCGGCATGGTGAAGCGTGATACGGATGCAGGCATCCCCAACGAGTGGCAGAACGGACTGCAGAACGAAGCCGGGTGCATTGCCATGGCTCGGCTTGGCGGGCAACCTGATTCAGCAACCAATCAGTTCTTCATCAACGTGAAGAACAACCCGAACCTGAGCAGTAAACAGCGTGATGGTGCCGGCTACACAGTCTTTGGCAAAGTCGTGTGGGGCATGGATGTGCTTGATTCGATCAAGAGCGTGAAGACAGGTCACGCGCATGGTCCAAACGATAGCCACTTCGACGATGTGCCTATTGATGATGTTGTGATTGAATCTGTAACACTGTTGACTCCTGCTCAGGCTGAAGCCAAAGCAGAAGGAAGTACAGGAAGCGAGATGGCCTGGCGGGCCGCGCAGCAGAAGGCCATGGTGGCCGTTACTGACCAAAACAAGAAACTGGAGAAGCTATCGATGAGTGTTGATGAGTGTTTGAAGAATACGGCAGAACTTCCTGGCGCCAAGGTCGGCGACATAAAATCAAATTCAAGCGACACCGGGCTTGCGTGGTTTGATCTTGAGGAGGGCACAGGCGCTATGCCTGCTAGTCCCCAGACCACCGTTCGCGTGCACTACACGGGGTACCTCACCGATGGCACCAAGTTCGACAGTAGTGTCGACCGTGGCGAGCCAATCGACTTCCCACTCAGTGGTGTCATTGCGGGCTGGACCGAAGGCGTCGGAACGATGAAAGTCGGCGGTAAGCGAAAGCTCATTATTCCTTCTGACCTTGGGTATGGCCAAAACGGAACCCCAGGCGGCCCGATTCCACCAAACGCCACATTGGTGTTTGACGTGGAGCTGCTTGAGCTTCCCTGAGGCCTGAAGCATTCGATTTCTGTCAACTCCCTCGCCACTGGCGGGGGAGTTGTCGTTTTTGCCCAAATTATTGCGGGGGAGTGAATCTTCTTTTTTGTGGCATTGAGGCCAATTGGAGCGCATAGTTGAGTGAACTGGACCGCCACAAGGTGGTCCCTGTGGGGTAGAAGCCGGTATCGTCCGATATACATGAAAGCTACGGCCTTGATAGGCGTTCTCTTTGAGAAGGACAAGACACCACTTCCGTATGCAGGCAGCACACACATTTCTCGATGAACCAGTTCTCGTACTCAACCGCGGCTATGCCGCCACGCGAGTTGTGCCAGTTCGTCAAGCTTTCGTGTTGCTGTTTCGCGATGTTGCTGAAGTGATATCTGTCATCGATGGTCGGTGGGAGCAATTCAATCTTTCGTCTTGGCTCGAGGTTGCTGACCTGCAGCGTCGGTATGAGCCGGGCAATCACGAGTGGGTGCGAACGGCTTCGTCGTATGTGGCCGTGCCACGCATTATTCGTGTGCATCGGTGTATCCGAACCCCCGACCACCACGTGCGACTGAATCGCCGCAATCTTTATGCGCGAGACGGCAATAAGTGCCAGTACTGTGGGCAGCGGTTCCCGACGTCTGAACTTTCGATTGATCACGTGATGCCACAATCACGCGGCGGCGAAAACAGTTGGACCAATCTTGTGTGCGCGTGTGTGCGGTGCAATACCCGGAAGGGAAACAAGACGCCTCGCGAAGCACGCATGGACCTGATCCGAACGCCACGCCAACCGAGGAAATGCCCGGATCGCTCGATCCGACTCCGTCGGCGCCATTATGAAGCATGGAAGGTATTTCTGAATGAAGCCTATTGGACTATCGAACTGCGCGATTGAAATCATCTTTCGGTTGATGATGGCGGGCCTGTATGAACCCGAGTCAACACCAGCGTGTTGGGGTGGATCTCGGCGTGATCTTTATCGCCGCCAGCACCATAATTCGCCCGATATTCGTGGTCAAAAGAGCTGTCGGCGACGCCATTGACATCTACAGTTCGAGCTTGGCAAGCGCCGTGTCAACCGGCATCAGCATGTGAAGATCGAGTGGGTCCGGCACATCGTCAAGCGCAATCGCATCATCAAGTGTGAATGGCCCAACCGCAGTTCGTCGAATAGAGCGGCAGCATCCACCAGTTTCAAGTGCTTCGCCAAGATCCCGGGCAAGCGACCGAACATAGAAGCCTTTGCCGCTCGAGATCGCCACGGTGGCAACAGGCCATTCATAGGACAAGAGTGTAATGCTGTGCACCTGAATGGGCCGCGTAGGAAGGTTGACGGGTTTGTTTTGCCGAGCCAGCGCGTAGGCGCGTCGCCCACCAACCTTGATCGCGCTAAAGGCGGGGGGCCGCTGCATGATGTCGCCTACAAATTGTTCGAGAGCCTCGGCCACTGCGGCTTGCGTGGGAGGAACATCGACCTGTACGATTTCGGGTTCACCCTCAAGATCATCCGTTGCCGTGCGAATCGACAGGTCGATCTCGGTTTCATAGCCCTTGTCGGTAGCCACAATCCGCTCAAGCAGTTTGGTCGCCTTACCAAGTCCCAAGACAAGTACGCCGCTAGCAAGTGGGTCGAGTGTTCCAGCGTGTCCAGTTTTGATGCGGCCAGCACGGTGCCGCACGCGAGCGACCGCCTGCATGGATGTCGGACCCACGGGTTTGTCGATGATCAGAAAGCCTTCGAGTGTGGGCTTTGCCTGTGCTGTGTTGTGTTTGCTGTTCGTGGGCATCTGGAATATACTATTGGGTCGTTTGGACAGGTGTCCGAGTGGCTTAAGGAGCACGCTTGGAAAGCGTGTGTACGTTTCGGCGTACCGTGGGTTCGAATCCCACCCTGTCCGTTGCCATGAAGCGGCAAGAGCACGCCTCGCAATCGCGAGGCGTGCGGTCTTCTGCTCCATCTTCTCTTGCTCCACTGATTTCGATCGGTCCTCGCCCACCACCACCCCTGCTGCTATTATGCCCTCCTGGTGGCCTTACGAGGCCAATGCCATCACGGGCTGTAGCGCAGCTTGGTTAGCGCGTCTGACTGGGGGTCAGAAGGTCGGAGGTTCGAATCCTCTCAGCCCGACTTCTCTTTGAAAACGGCCCTTCGACAAGAATGTCGAAGGGCCGTTTTCTACAGGTCATCTTTGTGTGAAAATCGCGAAATTCTGAAGTTCGATATCACGCCCCCAACATCTCAGATGTCCAGGTTCTCGACCACACTGTGGGCATTTTTAAGGCACTCGTTCGAGATCTCAACATTTTCTTCAAACTGTGTCGCATGGATGTCGAAGCACGAGAGTCCCATGGTTGTGGAATACGTGACGTATCCTCGGAATGAACGCAGGTGGACCCACCAAGAGTGAATGATTTGAAGATCTTGAAGCAGGTGGCCGTTTGGAATGTCCGTGACGAGAAAGTGGTTCATCGGGGTCAACAGTGTTTTTACTTCGCGCAGTTCATCTGTCCAGTAGAAGTAGCTATGGCCACTGCATCCTGACGTGCTCCCCACTTCTGGAAGTTGCAATACGCGGATGCGTTGGCTGGGGACTCGAGCTCGTCTCGTCGCATCGTGGAGCCCGAAACCTAACTGCTCGAGGCGCCGTTCCTTCAGGCAACTGTGACCTGAATGAGTTCAAGGGCAGTCCGGGACATACTCCAACAAGCACGTCGATCCGACGTAATTAAAATCTGGTGTGCCGCTACATCAGAGTGGGCATAGGCGAGTTCAAGTGGTCCAACTTAACGGCCATACGGGAC
>CAVOCO010000061.1:0-6915 GCA_963694215.1 Phycisphaerae bacterium | reverse complement strand
ACGGCGAAGGCTCTCATTCTGCCTCGCCCGTACGTATTCTCGTAGCCGACGACGAGCATCTTGTATCCGCTGGCACGGTGGCCGCGCTCAAAAGTTTGGGCTACACCGTTGTTGGCCCAGCCAGTGACGGCGACAAGGCCATTGCTCTGGCCCGGAAGGAACTTCCCGACCTCGCTGTCCTTGATATCCGCATGCCAGGTACTGACGGGCTCGCGGCAGCTGAAACGATCTACAATGAGCTTGGCATTCCCGTCGTGATGGCGTCGGCCTATTCCGACCCCGAGTACGTCAACAGCGGCAACCGCATCGGTGTATTTGGATACCTGCTCAAGCCAGTAAATCGAGATCAGTTGCGTGTTGGGCTAGAAATTGCATGGTCACGCTTCGTCAGCCATAGCAAACTTGATGAAAAAGTGAGCGGTTTACAATCTCGACTTGAACATCGCAAGGTGATTGAACAAGCCAAGTGGATCATCGTCAAACGCAAGAGCGTAGACGAACCCGAGGCGATGCGGATGTTGCAAAAGCAAGCTCGTAACGGACGGCGACCACTCGTAGAAATAGCGAGGGCTGTTGTAGAAAGTGCGAGCTTGCTCGGGGACTGAGTACGCAGATTTTCCGCAGGGGAACGAAAAATATCGGCGCTATCCTGCATGGGCCAAGCACCACTCCGGGATCTACGCCCAAACCAGTAGAGCGATAGAGTTGGCGCTGGCGTACTGAGGCTAGCCCACGCCTATGTTCTTATCTTGCTGCTCACCTATTCTTGCGGCGATTTCACACGAGAATGAGCGATCATCAATCAGCCCCAGCAAGCACAATCGAGAACTTGGTTCCGCGACCCACTTCTGAAGTAACGGTGAGGCGTCCTCCATGCTCCTCGATGAGGCGACGCGTTGTTGGCAGCCCAAGGCCCGTGCCGCCTGCGCGGTGGGAGACGTAAGGATGGAAGATTTCCTTGAGGTGATCTTCAGGAATGCCTGGGCCGGTATCCGTAATGTTGACACATACATCACCACCAACAGCATGAGCTGTGATGAGCAGTTCGGGTTCTGATGTGGAATCTGTGTCTCGACCCATCGCCTGAACCGCATTGATCATGAGATTGAGCATCGCCTGCTTGAAGTGACCCTCGTCGACCAGCACCATGAGCGGATCATCTGGAAGTTGAACACGCATCTTGATGCCTGATTGATCACACTGCGGGTGATAAAAGTCCCCCACCTCTTCAATGATGCCGCGAAGGTCACGCCGTTCTGGGGCCAGTTTGATGCGACCGGCAAATTGCAAAAAGTCGCTCAGAATGCCTGCGAGTCGATCCACTTCTCGACGCAGTGTTTCAATGCGGCGAACAAGCCGGTCGCGTTCCGCCTCTTCAAGCGGCACGTGCTGTAAATCTTCAATCAACAACTGCGCGTTCAAACCTACCGTTGAAAGCGGGTTCTTGATTTCATGCGCCAACCCGCCCGTCATTGACCCTAGTTCGGCAAGCCGCTGACTCTTGATCGCTTCGCCCTCTGCTGCCCGGGCGCGACGCTCAGCAGCGCGAAGCAATGCAAAAAAGATCGGTGCCAGCACGACAACTGTCGCACCGGCACCGATCAATAACCAAAATGCTTCATGCATGGGGCTGTGTGCCCTGTACTCAGGAGCTCGCCGAAACGGCGTCCTTTGAACTGTTGCTGTTGTCACTCTCTTCGGCCTCAAGCAATGCCTTACGCGAAAGCTTAATGCGTCCGGTTGCATCAACGTTGATGACCTTGACCCTGATGGTATCACCGACACTCACAACATCCGACACGCTCTTGACGAAGCCGTTGTCAAGTTCGGAGATGTGACACATGCCATCGGTACCAGGAACAAGCTCGATGAAGGCGCCGAAGTCCTTGGTCGAAACGACCTTACCTTCGTAGACGGTGCCAACCTTGATCTCTGCGCCGAGCGCTTCGACCTCGGCCTTGGCAGCATCGCCAGCCTTGCCATCAGTCGATGCGATGGTGACGGTTCCGTCATCCTCAACGTCGATGGTAGCGCCAGTGCGTTCTTGGATGGAACGGATCATTTTGCCGCCAGGACCGATGAGCTTACCGATCTTCTCAGGGTCAATCATGACCTGCATGATGCGAGGAGCGTACTGGCTCATTGTCGAGCGAGGCTCGGGCAAACAGGCTTCCATCTGCTCGATGATCTCGATGCGACCGATTCGAGCCTGCTCAAAGGTTTCTTTGATCTCGTCGTACCACAGTCCGCGAGCCTTCAGGTCGAGCTGGATGCCAGTAATGCCATTGCGTGTGCCACAGACCTTAAAGTCCATGTCGCCAAAGAAGTCTTCCTCACCGAGAATGTCGGTAACTCGGACAATCTTGCCATCAGCATTGCTGAAGCGACCGACAGAGATGCCTGCACACGTTGCCTTAATCGGCACGCCTGCGTCCATCATTGCGATGCAGCCACCGCAGACCGAAGCCATTGACGATGAACCATTAGACTCGGTGATGTCGCTGACAAGCCGCACGGTGTACGGGAAGTCTTCGACATCGGGGAGAATCGCAAGCAATGAACGTTCGGCAAGAGCACCGTGTCCAACTTCACGACGCCCTGGACCCATAATCCGGCGAGCTTCACCGACGCAGAACGGCGGGAAGTTGTAGTGCAAGTAGAACTTCTTGGCGTACTCGGGCATAAGCCCGTCGACGATTTGCTCGTCGCGGCCCGTACCAAGAACACAGGTCACAAGACCCTGCGTCTCGCCACGCTGGAAGAGCGATGAGCCGTGCGTTCGCGGGAAGATGCCAGCCTCGATATCGAGATCACGGATCTGAGTAAACGATCGCCCATCTGCGCGAGTGCTCTCATCTACGATCAGCGTGCGAGTGGCCTTCTTCTCAAGTATGCGGAAAGCGTCGCGAGCTTGGCTAAGTCGCTTCTCAGCAACCTTGTACTCTTGATAAGTACCGCCCTCTGGAAGCGTGAAGTGCTCCGACATCACCTTGTCACGAAGCGCATCAACTGCAGCGTGCCGGTCTGCCTTACCGCCGATGCGGCGACAAGCGAGCATTTCCTCGCCCGCGACCTTCTTCACCAACTCGGTGACATCTTCAGCAGGAAGTGCAAGACTGCCAAGGCGAACTTCTGGAGCACCAGCCTTTTCGCGAAGCTCGTTCTGCATTTCGATGATTGGCTTGCAGCCATTTTCGTATCCGAATTCGACCGCAGCGAGCATGGCCTCTTCAGGAACCTCTGCAGCGCCAACTTCAATCATATTGACGCCATCGCAGTGACCCGACAGCACCATGTCCAGATCGGAGTACTCCATCTGAGCATGGGTTGGGTTGATGACGAACTGCTCGCCATCGTCAGTCAAAATACGACCAACACGAACTGTGGCGACAGGCCCTTCGAAAGGAGCGTCGGTCATCATCAATGCAGCCGAACCACCTGTGCATGCAAGCACATCGGTGTCGTTCTGGCCGTCATGGCTCATAGTCCAGCATTGAATCTGAATCTCATCGATGAAGCCATCTGGGAAGAGCGGGCGGAGCGGGCGATCGATCATCCGCATTGTGAGAATTTCCTTCTCGTTGGGAGCACCCTCTCTTTTGCGGAATCCGCCAGGGAAGCTACCGCCGGCGCTCAGGCGCTCGCGGTAATCGCACTGCATCGGGAAGAAATCGAGTCCGGGACGGGGGTTTGCCCGTACCGCTGTACACATGACAATCGACTCGCCGTAACTCACCATGACGCATCCGTCAGCAAGCTTTGCAATTCGGCCCGTCTCCATACGGAGGGTCCGACCGCCGATTTCGCGTTCTACGAAATGAACTGTGGCATTTGCCATTTTGAATCTCCTGCGGCGACAGCGCATTTTATGCGAGTAAAGTCACCACTGTTTGGGATTCGGTCAGCCTTTGCTCAGAGGGCAGAAGACAGGACGCAGTGCATTGACTGCTGCCTGTCCACTACCACCTGTCGGGGGCGGCACCGAATCCTTCCTCTTGCGGGAAGCGTTCCCGCTACTTACGAAGGCCGAGTCGTTTAATAAGTGCTCGGTAGTCGGCGGATCTCGTTCGCGAAATATATTGCAACAACCGGTTTCGCTTACCAACAAGCTTCACAAGACCAAGCCGCGCGGCGTGGTCTTTCTTGTTGGTCTGCAGGTGCTCATTAATCTCCTGAATTCGGGAGGTCAACAGCGCGATCTGCACTTCTGAAGAGCCGGTGTCAGCATCATCGCGGCGATAGTCGCCAATGATCTTTGTCTTTTGGTTCAGCGTGAGGCCCATGAATGGTCCTATTCAAAACAACCGAAGGCACCATGCCAGCGGAGAATCGATCAGTCTACAGACACCCGGCCAAGGATGCCACTGCAGAACTCTCAGATGACCGATAACGCCTGCCTGAACCTGCTTTCTGATGCCTCAGGAGAGTCCGCCCAGCCAATTTTTGACCCGCTCGCAGCCATCCACAATGGCCGCGTCGCCAATGGCGAAGGAAAGGCGGATGTGATTTGGGCCGCATCCGAGGAAGTCGTCGCCCGGCACAACTGCTGCTCCGGTCTCCTCAAGGAGCGATTCGGCGAATGTGCCTGCATTCTCAATCGAGCATCCGCCTGGACTAGTGTGGCCAAAGGCAGATGAGATATCCGGAAACACATAGAAGGCCCCCATCGGCGGTGGACATGCCACACCGGGCCATGCCGACACCAAACTATGCATCAATTCAGCCCGAACTTCAAATGCGGCTCGCATCTTTGCAACTTCGGATTGACATGATTCAAGCGCCACCGTCAAGGCTGGCAACGTAAAGCTTGCGACCGATGATGTCATCTGACTTTGAAGCTTTGACATCGCCTTGATCACTGCTTTGCTTCGTCCGGAAGCGGCGGCATATCCGACACGCCACCCCGTCGCTGCAAATGCCTTACTCAAGCCGTTGATTGTGATAGTGCGTTCTCGCATGATGTCGAGCGATGCTGGTGAGAGGTGCGAACGTCCGCCATAGATAAGCTGCTCGTAAATCTCGTCGCTGATCAAGGTGATGTTTTCATGCCGCGCTAAAACATCACAAATCGCCCGTGTCTCATCATCGTTGTACATTGTTCCGCAGGGATTGCTTGGACTATTCAAAATCACCACGCGTGTCTTTGGTGTAATAGCAGCCTCAAACTGCTCGGCGGTAGCAAGGAAATTCGAAGCGGCTGTCGTTGGAATTTCCACAAACGTGCCGCCCGCCAGTTCAGTCATGGGCTTGTAGGACACCCACGCTGGGGTTGGCATCAATACCTCATCGCCCGGGTTCACCATCGCCTGTAGCGCCAAGTACAAGCTGAACTTCCCGCCATTTGAAATGATGACATCGTCTGGTGCGCACATGATGTTGTTATCGCGTGCAAGTTTGTCTGCGACGGATGTCCGAGCTGACAGCGTTCCAGGCACCGGCACGTACTTTGTCATCCCCGACCGGAGGGCTTCAATAGCCGCCTCGCAGATGGGGTCTGGGGTTGTGAAGTCGGGCTCGCCGGCACCAAAGCCGATGACATCACGACCCTGGGCCTTCATCGCTCTCACACGCGATGTAATGGCAAGCGTGGACGATGGCGAAATTGCGGTCGCACGGGCAGAGATGAGATTAAAGCACGTATTGGTCATCGCGGAAGCTCACTATTAAAGGACTACTCCTCGGGAGGATATCGCCCCGGATACTGATACTGGACTCTGAAGGTTCGTTACTCTACGCCTATGTACTACGACGCACACCAACCTGTCATTGCTGACCTCGAGGCGCGGATCTTGACCATCCGCGACTCTCTTTGACTACGACGCCAAAATTAAACGCCGAGATGAACTGCAAGCTGAGATGAATGTCGCGGACTTCTGGAATGACCAAAAGGCCGCTCAGTCCACGATCAGCAACTACAAACTACTCAAGGCCCAAACTGAAGGGCTTGAGGCCATCATCTCCAAGCTCGAAGATGCGGTTGTTGGCTACGAGCTTGCTAAAGAAGACGGCGACGAGGACCTGCTCACCGAAGCCGACGAGAGCCTGCATTGGCTCACAAAAAAAATGGGTCGCGTAGAACTTCAGTCGCTCCTGAGCGGGACAAATGATCACCGCAACTGCTTCGTAGCTATCCAAGCCGGCGACGGCGGCAACGACGCAGATGACTGGGCCACAATGCTCGATCGCATGTACACCAACTGGTGGGACAAGCAAGGCTGGAAGCACGAACAAATTAGTGTGGTCCATGGTTCTGAGGTCGGCATCTCAAGCGTGAGCTATTTGGTCAAGGCTCCGCTTGCCTATGGCTATATGTCCTGCGAACGTGGCACGCACCGGCTCGCTCGTGTCAGTCCATTCAACTCACAGGGCAAACGCCAAACCTCATTCTGCACGATCGACGTAACCCCAGAATTCGATGAAGAAGACGTCGAGATCGACGACAATGACATTGAATTCAACACATTCGCCCGCTCATCTGGCCCCGGCGGACAGAATGTCAATAAGGTTGCGTCTGCCGTTCGCATTGTGCATAAACCCACCGGCATCATGGTGGTAAGTTCAACGCACAAGGCGCAGCTGCAAAACCGCAAACAGGCGATGCGAATCCTGCAGGCCAAACTCGATCAAATTGAAGAAGAACGCCGGCAAGCAGAACTCGATGCGGCCACCGGAGGCAAGGTTGATCGTGGCTGGGGCTCACAAATTCGCTCGTACGTCATCTATGACAACCGCGTCAAAGATCACCGTACGATGCATGAAGTGGGCAACCCGCAGAGCGTGCTCGATGGCGATCTCGACGGTTTCATCGACGCTGAACTTCAGCGTCGCCGTTCCGAACGCGGCTGATCAATCAGCAGCCCCGCGCGACATTACCGCCGGTGAGAATCAGACCAATACGGCTACCGCTGGGCAGCG
>CAVOCO010000060.1:0-7010 GCA_963694215.1 Phycisphaerae bacterium | reverse complement strand
CGCTCAGACTGGGATCTCAAACGAGCCATCCGCGGCATTGTGCTCAGTGCTACATATCAGCAAGACGTGGCGCTGCCCAACATAGACAAACGCCTGATTGCAGGGTTCCCAAGACAGCGACTCTCAGCCGAGCAGATTCGAGATCAGGCACTGCATGTATCTGGCTTGCTCGTTGAGACGCTTGGCGGTCCAAGTGTCAAGCCATATCAACCAGATGGCCTGTGGAAAGAAGTGGCAATGCTTACATCCAATACCAAAGCGTTCGAACAAGGCGAAGACGGCGACTTGTGGCGGCGGAGCATCTACACCTACTGGAAACGAGCATCACCGCCACCATCGCTTCTGACCTTCGACGCGCCAACACGCGAGTTCTGCGTCGCACGCCGCACCACGACCGACACGCCGCTGCAGACACTTGTGCTCTGGAATGACCTGCAGTTCGTAGAGGCCGCGCGTGAGACGGCAGGCAGGGTGCTCCAGACTCCCGGCAGTACTGATGAGCGTATCCACATGCTCTACCGTCTCTGCACGGGCGATACCCCCACTGCGGACATGACGCGTCGCCTGTCCGTAGCCCTACGCGATTGGATAGTTCGATATGGCGCCGCCCCTGATGATGCCGCTGCCCTGGTTTCCCTGGGCGAATCCCCTGCAGCAGAATCACTTCCAAAGAATGAACTCGCCGCGTGGACTATGCTCGCTTCAGCAGTACTCTCAAGCGACGCTGCAATTGTGAAAGATTAAGAATGAGCCATCACCCGATGACAGGACATGATCCACTCGAGGAATATCTGCAGAACCTGACAAGGCGCAGATTTTTCGGCGCAATGTCTTCGACTCTTACCGGTGGTCTTGGCGCCACTGCATTGTCCTCACTGCTCACTGAGGGCGCCATGGCGGCTGCCCCAGGCGTCGAACAACTACTTCAGTCACTGCCACACCACGCTCCGAAAGCCAAGCGCATCATCTATATGCACATGGAGGGCGGACCAAGCCAGATCGACTTGTGGGATCACAAGCCCGGCCTCCGCCAACGCTTCGATGCAGATCTTCCTGACTCCATTCGCAAGGGACAACGCATCACCACTATGACCAGCGGGCAAGATCGCTTGCCTGTTGCCCCGAGCATGTTCAACTTTAAGCGGTATGACAACAACGAAAACGGCGTGCAGATTTCTGAACTCATGCCGCACACTGCGGCGATGTCAAAGGACATCTGCTTCATTCACTCAATGCACACGCAGGCTATCAACCATGAGCCTGGCATTACGTTCTTTCAGACTGGTCAAGAACAGCCTGGTAGGCCAAGCTTTGGATCGTGGATGAGCTATGGCCTCGGCGCCGAAACAGAAAATCTACCTGCGTTCGTTGTCATGATCTCACAGGGCTTTGGAAATACACAAGCGTTGAGCGCCCGGTTCTGGGGAAGTGGATTCTTACCGAGCGAACATCAGGGCTGTCAGCTTCGCGCAGGTCGTGACGCGGTACTGCATCTGCGAGACCCAGATGGAGTCAGCCGAGAAGATCGGCGCCGCATGCTTGATCTCGCTTCTGATATCAATCAAGCAGAGTACGAGCGAAGTGGTGATGAGGCCGCCCTGTCACGCATCGCACAAGCCGAGATGGCCTACCGCATGCAGATGTCGGTTCCTGAACTGACTGATATCAGCGGAGAGTCGAAAGAGACACTTGAGATGTATGGATCAGAAGTCCACACGCCAGGCAGTTTTGCTGCCAACTGCCTGCGGGCACGCAGACTCGCAGAACGTGGCGTTCGGTTTATTCAGTTGTATCAGCGTGGATGGGATCAGCACAACAACCTGCCGAGCGAGATTCGACAGCAGTGCAACGCAGTCGATCAAGCGCAGGCAGCGCTCTTGCAAGACCTCAAACAACGTGGCATGCTCGACGACACGCTTGTCCTCTGGGCCGGCGAGTTTGGACGAACCGTCTACAGCCAAGGCACGCTCACAGCCGAGAACTATGGACGTGACCACCACCCTCGCTGTTTCACAGTGTGGCTTGCAGGTGGCGGGATCAAGCCTGGAATTACCTACGGCAAGACGGACGACTACTCGTACAACATTCTCGAGAATCCTGTCAGTGTGCATGACCTGCATGCAACGATGCTGAACCAGATGGGAATTGATCACACCAAGCTCACACACCGGCATCAAGGACGCGATTTTCGTCTCACGGATGTAGAAGGCACTGTGGTGAATGACATCCTGACTTAGTGGCATAAACCACGCAGGAGTCACAGCCACTCCGGTACACTGCGAGCCCCATGGCCCACGGCACAAAATTGGTTATTTACGCTGCACTTGCTGGCAATGCGCTCATTTCGGTCACCAAGTTTATTGCAGCCTCTGTCACCGGCTCATCCGCGATGATGGCCGAGGGAATTCACTCACTTGTTGACACGGGCAACCAAGTCTTACTGCTGCACGGCATGCGGCAAGCGAAGAAACCTGCTGATGATCGATTTCCATTTGGACATGGCAAAGAGGTCTACTTCTGGTCATTTGTAGTTGCCATCATTGTGTTCGCTCTGGGTTCAGGCGTGTCCATCTATGAAGGCGTGCACCGCGTCCTCCATCCTGAAGTCGTCACGGATCCCATGGTGAACTATGTGGTGCTCGCCCTGGCCTTTGCTTTTGAAGGCGTGGCATGGTGGATGGCCTGGCGTGCATTTTCTAGGCAGCAAGACGGGCGCGGCGTCAGAGAAACTGTACGTACATCTAAGGACCCCATCACCTTTGTGGTACTTTTTGAAGACTCAGCCGCCCTACTTGGGCTGGTGGTTGCCGCCATTGGGCTGACGCTCAGCCAAGTACTCGACATGCCAGTATTTGACGGCATGGCGTCCATTGGCATCGGAATCATTCTCGCGTTTACGGCGATCTGGCTCGCCGTGCGGACAAAGTCACTACTCATTGGCGAATCCGCTGAGCCGGCGCTTATTGCGGATGTCACGCAGCGTGCAGCAGGACTCCCGGCAGTGGTGGCGGTCAATGAAGTGCTCACGCTGCACATGGGACCTGACTATGTGCTCCTGAACATCAGCGTCGACTTCGCCGACGATCTTCCTGCGGGCGAGATTGAGAAAACCATTGAGGCGCTTACCCGCCAAATCCGCGCGGCCCATCCCCGCATTCAAAGGGTATTTATTGAGGCCGAGAGCCGCGCCACAGAATAGCATTGGTCCAATCGGCACAAAGTGGCTTGCGTCAGACCCCTTCTGCTGGTCCAATAAAGCGATCATGATGATATTCACCACGCTCGTATTGGCAGCCGGTATCGGTACCGCATCACCCTTTTTTGCCCAAGGCACTGAGCCCGGCCTATACACGTTCAATGCCACGCAAGCTGACAAGCTGCCGAAACATGGCATCTCGCTTTCAATGCAGATTGGCGACACCGAACAAGAACTCGAACTGGAACGATTTCGCGTTACAGATTCGAGAACGCGTTTCGTAGTTGGTCACCCTCGCCGCGCGGATCGCAAACTTGACTTCGATCCGAATTCGGTGGTGCTGCTTCGTGGACGCGTGGCGAGCGATTCACAAAGCACTGTATTTCTTGCCATGAGTGATCACGGCGTCATCGGCACTGCACAGCTTGCCAGTGGGTCGTGGGCCCTAACTCCAACCGACGGCAGTCGCGGCCTTGCTTCAACCAACCTCACCTGGCACAGACTTGAGGCTGGCGATCGACCACCACTTGGTGTTCCCATCTGCGGAGCGCACCTCAATGGCGCTCTGCCGCCAGCGAGCCGCGGCCTAGACATCAAACAAGATCGACTTCGACTTGACCTTGCCGTCGAGACGGACTTTGAATACCTCGAGTTGTTCTCAGGCGATCTCAACGCTGCGGCCGAGTACATCGTTGCCATGTACGGAGCTGTCGCAATGGTCTATGAACGCGATGTCGACATTGAGATGATGCTGACGTGGTCGCGTTTGTGGGAATCCCCCGATGACCTTTTCAATGACGATGACCCACTGGTTCCTTTTAAGGACTATTGGAACAAGAACATGGGCGATGTCGATCGCGACCTCGCACAGTTTCTAACCGGACGAACAAACCTGCCATACGGTGGAGTCGCATGGGTCTCGGCAACCTGCGGAAACAACGCGTATTCAGTATCGGGCTACACACTCGGCTCGTTCTACTCAGCCACCGATCCAGCATTCGGCAACTGGGACATCAACGTCGCCGCGCACGAGCTTGGCCACAATTGCGGCACTTGGCATACGCACGACTATGAAATCGATAACTGCGCAGGCGGAGACATCAACCGCGGCTCAATCATGAGTTATTGCCATACGACGACTGGCGGAAACGCCAACATTGATCTGCGGTTTCATGAAGTCACACAGGCAGCAATGCGAGAACATGTCAACGCTGCCCCTTGCTTGATTCCAGACTGCAATGGAAACGGACAAGATGACCTTCTAGATATCCAAATTGGCACCAGCAGCGATATGAATGTGAACGAGATCCCAGACGACTGTGAAGACTGCAATGAAAACTCGATCTTCGATGATGCCGACATTTCAAGTGGCACCAGTCTCGACCAAGATGCCAATGGCTTGCCTGATGAATGTCAGGCCGACTGCAATGGCAACGCACGACCAGACACACTTGACATCCAGGACGGCACAAGCGTGGATCTATGGGGCAATGGCATTCCTGACGAGTGCGAATCAGACTGCGACGGCGATAGCCAAAGCGACTACAACCAGATTCAGATCAACATGGATCTCGATCTCAACCGGAATTCCATCCTCGATGCGTGCGAAGACTGCGATGCAAACGGAACGCCCGACCATCTGCAGATCGGAGGCGGCAGCGCGTTGTGGATTGCGGGCACAACCAACGGTGAAGCGCGCGCCTTCCACGCTTCAAGCGGCGTCCCGATCGCTTCTTCCACTGGAGATTCTGTGGCCGGGGCAAGAGATTTGCGAATCGTTGATGATGAAGTTCTCATTTCAGATTACATCGCCAATCGCGTCGCCATCTTCAATCGGACGACAGGACAATACGTTGGCGACCTCAATGGACCACTAAGCGGCCCAGATGGAATGGCGTTGAATGCCGCTGGCGAATTGCTCGTGGTCTCAAACGGGACAAATAGCGTCGAGCGGTTTGATATCGCCAGTCGATCCCACCTCGGCACACTCATTGCAAACGGCGATGGTGGATTGCTCTCGCCTCGCGCAATTCTGATCCTGAAGGACGGGAACGTCCTCGTGAGCTCTGATGCTGATGCAGTACTTGAATACACCGCAGACGGCAATTTTGTGCAGGAACTGATTTCAAGCAATGCGTTCGGCCTTGTGTGGATTCGCGGCATGCTTGAGCGTCCAGGCGGGACACTCTTGATTACAAGCAGCAAGAACAATGCCATCCATGAGTTTGACCGCAACACGGGCGATTCGCTTGGGCGGTGGGATCGCGGCGGCCTTGCCTCTGGATACTGGGGCCTTGGACAGCCGTGGACAATTCGCCTTGCCCCTGACGGCGATGTCTATGTCTCAACCCTTGAAGCCAACACTGCCGTGCAGGTGTACGAAGAATCCACGGGGCTCTTCAAGCGTCGCTACTACATCTTGGCTCAGCTTATCCCCGCACCAACCGGGTTCGACTTTGCCCCGCCAGCTGATGGTGATTGCGACGGCAACCTCGTGATCGACTCATGTGACATCGCGGGAGGCACGCACACGGATACAAATAGCAACGGCATTCCCGATGTGTGTGAATGCATGGCCGATTACACCGGTGACGGAGTCGTGAACGTCAATGATCTGCTGTACGTGACCGGCAACTGGGGCGACCCATTCGGATCAGATGACTTGCTGCTGGTCATTGCAACATGGGGCAGCTGCGGGCCCTGACCAAGCGACAACTTGGTCGATGATGTGGCCTTTGGGGCCATCACGCCCGGCGTGCGTAGTCACTGTTCAACTCGTTGGCGTACATTCTCGCAGTGTGCGCTGTTCACTTCGACTTGCACGAAGCGAATTTGCGGCCCTCATCCCCCTGGCTTACAGCACTTTGCCGGGCTCTTGCCTGCTTCTTCAGCATCACCAATTGATTCGAATGCTGCTCGGTTCTTATCAGAGATCCGATTGACATTGCCGCAAGATGCTTTATGAAAAACCTTGCTTCGCTTCGAGGCAACAAAGCCGCCCTCGCCTGCTGGTGCCGCAGGCGACTCCTTCTTCTTTGGCCGGGCAGCAGATTTCTGTGGCGACGAACGTTCTGCCGGGGCTGCAGATAAGGCAGTCCTTGTGGCAGCGCTTGGCCACGGGACGGCAGTAATTGTCGAGCCAGCACCTTCGCTCGGCACGAGATCAATCGCTATGGGGTAGTGATCCGACGCATAACCTGCTGGGATAGGATTATTCCGCCAATCATAGTCTTCAGCTGATGTCCCCTTGACAAAACCGCTGCCAGGCACGAGCTCACCAATTGCCGCGTGATTGAGCAACACAAAGTCAATGACACGACCACTTGTATGGGTTTGCCGCAGCGGCGAAGCATAGCCGTGCTCGAGATCTGTACGAAGGGTCATGGAATCAACCATGCCGCCATCACGGTACACCTGCATTGATCGATCCCATGGCTGCGCGTTGAAGTCGCCGAGAATAATGATGTTCCGATCTGGATCAGAATTCTGAATCTCCGCGACATATTCCATGATCTTCAAGGCTTCCGCTTCGCGGTGCCAGCGGTTGCGTCCAGCCTTGTGATGCAACGCAAACAGACTTAGTTCGTACCCACTGGGCGTGCGCACGGTTGCGAACAATGGACTTCGCTGAAACGCCACTTTATCTTGGCCAGAAGGCACTTCATCCCATCCCCCTCCCTGCCGGTTCACCTTCGTAAGATCAGCATTGGTCCATATAGCCGTTTCGGTAATAGGGAATCGACTCAAGAGGCTCTGTTCACACCCTCGGTAGTACCCCACGTCCTTAGAGGCCACATGCTTGTATCCCATATCT
>CAVOCO010000059.1:0-7111 GCA_963694215.1 Phycisphaerae bacterium | reverse complement strand
GCGGCAACAAGCACACGCACAGCCCGCATGGTAAACCTGCCAGAGATCGCAGTGTTGCCATCCCCGTCTCCACCTAGAACCGCCCCACTGCCGCGGCACGAGAACACCCCGTGCTCATCCGGCCCGGACGCCGTTACATCAACTTCAAGAGACTGGCCCGGACGGACCATCGCCCCATATTTCAGAGCCCGAACCTCGCCAAGCACCCAAACGCCCCCATGAGCTGCCTCGAGCATGGTTCGAGCGGCCTGCACCATCACCTCAAGCATCATCACACCGGGCAGAATTGGGAAGCCAGGGAAGTGGTCGGCGAGGTATTCCTCGGCGTTACTGACCTGCTTCCGAGCGACAATTCGGTCGGTTTCAAGCTGCATTACATTGTCGATGAGGTGGAATCGCATGGTGTGCTGAGTCTGCCAGAATCGAGGGCCAGCATGGCCCTTCCTAAACCGGTGGGCATAGTACCGAGAGGGGCCCGCTTGCGGTGGCAATCGCCTCCGGAAACCACTATCCTGCTCGGCTCGAGTGGGTCAGCTTATATGCTGCTTCCCTTCATTTCTGCTCCCCCCAATCCCCCAAGAAACGGCAGGACAAGACATGGCCAGCACCGGTACCGGCACCGTCATCCAAGTCATCGGATCAACTTTCGATGTGCAGTTCCCTGAGAATGCACTTCCTGATATCTACAACGCGCTTACCTGTGAACTCGAAGTAGACGGGGTCACCTCGACCCTCTACGGCGAGGTCAGCAAGCACCTTGGCGGCGGCCAAGTTCGGTGTGTCGCGCTGGGCAGCACGGATGGCCTTCGCCGCGGTCACGCATGCATCGATACGGGCGGCCCAGTTTCGGTCCCGGTCGGCGACGGTGTGCTTGGACGTGTGTTCAATCTTCTCGGCGAACCCATCGACGAGCGTGGACCAGTCAACTGCGACCGCAGACGTCCCATCCATCAACAGCCACCACGCCTTGATGAACTGAACCCCAAAACGGAAATCCTCGAAACCGGCATCAAGGTCGTTGACCTGCTGTGCCCGTTCGTCCGCGGTGGCAAGATTGGCTTGTTCGGCGGCGCTGGTGTCGGCAAGACCGTCATCATTCAGGAAATGATTGCTCGCGTCGCGCGTGGATTCGGCGGCTACAGCGTGTTCTGCGGCGTGGGTGAGCGAACCCGCGAAGGCAATGACCTATGGCGAGAAATGCAAGAGGCTGAATACACCGATGCCGAAGGCAATACGGCTCACGTCATCGACAAGGTCGCGATGGTATTCGGTCAAATGAATGAACCACCAGGTGCACGTCTTCGTGTTGCCCTGTCTGGCCTCACTATGGCCGAAGACTTCCGTGACAACTCCGGCAAAGAAACGTTGGTCTTCGTCGACAACATCTTCCGATTCACGCAGGCTGGTTCAGAAGTGTCTGCGTTGCTCGGACGAATGCCTTCAGCCGTGGGCTATCAGCCAACGCTCTCGACCGAAATGGGCGAGTTGCAAGAACGCATTACGTCGACCACCCGCGGCGCTATTACCTCGGTGCAGGCCATTTACGTGCCGGCCGATGACTTGACCGACCCCGCACCTGCAACAGCGTTTACGCACTTGGATGCGTTTGTCGTGCTCGAGCGGAGCATCGCCGAGAAGGGTATTTACCCGGCGGTCGATCCACTAAATAGTTCGTCTCGTATTCTTGACCCACAAATTCTGGGCGAGCATCACTACCGCGTCGCACGTGAAGTGCAGCAAATCTTGCAGCGGTACAAAGATCTCCAGGACATCATCGCCATCCTCGGCGTTGACGAACTGGCCGAAGACGACAAGCTTGCCGTGTCTCGCGCCCGGCGCATGGAACGCTTCCTGAGCCAGCCCTGCTATGTGGCTGAGCAGTTCACCGGTTTCCCTGGCGTTACGACCCCACTCACCGAAACTATCGACTCGTTCGAACGACTTCTCGCTGGTGAAGGCGATGATCTTCCCGAGAGCGCCTTCATGTATGTCGGCACACTCGATGACGCCAAAGAAAAGGCCAAGCGAATGGCCGCCGAAGCCGCTGGCTGACCCCGGTAAGTTTCTTCTCGATGAAATAGCAGGCGAGTCCACTATGGTGGACTCGCCTGTTTCATGTATAGGCCGCAGCACGCCCGGTGTGGCAAGCCAGTCAATCTCGCCGCGCCCACGCGATCCTTATTGCGATCAGAAGCTCGCTTGTGCGCAATCAACATAACTCGGCCAATCGGGGACGAACTGAGAATCCAACCAATCATCTTTGATCCTTGGTCTGACGAAAGGCCACCGATGCCTCTGGGTAAGCCACAAGACCAAGAGGTGCCATTCTGGGTTGGACCATCCGATCGTGATGCGCGAAGTCGTGAACCGATCATATTTGCGATCTACAATAAAATTCATCGCTCGCCACGCGAATCGACCCTGACATGATCCCCCTATTGAAGGGCCTGTTGGATTCATCCACAGACGACATTGGATGCTGTCCACTAGTACAAAAGACCCCAAGACACCCACGCCGATAGCCGCTACCCTTGCTGAATCACGCACTTGGAGCCCCCGCCGCATGACTCATATGACCCAAAATATTCTAGCCCTGACCGCCCTCTCGTTCGCGGCAAGCCTGACCGCATGCGACCCAGGTGCGGCCAAGCCCACAGCCACTGAGACGACCAAGGTCATCCAGCCCGCCAAGCCCACTATCAATGCCGCGACGCTTCCAGGCGCCCCAGCAACAGGCGAAGGCACTGACCTTGGCAACAACGTGCTCGCCTGGACTCTCGCGCAGGGAACTGGCAAGATGCTGCCCATCGAACCGACCACTGCCACCATGAACATCAGCGCGTGGTCCATGAGTGGCAAGCAGTTCTTCGGCGGCGTTGATGGACCAGATGAACTGGTCTTGCCCACCAGCGACGACGCGGCCTTCTCAGGTTGGTCCACTGCAATCAGTGACATGAAGGTCGGTGAGATCCGCAAGGTATGGATAAGCAAAAAAGACCGCAGCCGCTGGCCACTGAGCGACTCGCCGCAAGATGTCGTCATGGACATTGAGCTCGTTTCAATTGGCGACGAACCTGCCATGCCAAGCCCGCTTCCCGGCATGCCAATTGCCCAGGCAGCCCGCAATGGTTCATCATCAGGACTCCGCTGGTATGACGTCACAGCCGGCAACGGCGCGGCGCTTGCACTTGGCGACACCGCAACTATCCGCGTTGCTGGCTGGTACGCCGACGGCACACCATGGCACGCCACTGGCGCCATGCCGGTGTCCATCACCTTGGACGACTCACTCATGCCGGCATTGTCCGAAGGACTCTTCGGAATGAAGCCCGGAAGCGAACGCAAGTTGATCGTGCCGCCGACGCTTGGTGCTGGGTATAACCCACTGGGTACTGTGCCTCCTGGCTCGACGCTCATCATCGACATCGAATACATCGGACCAACCGAAGCCACCGCATCGGCCGACAACTCCTGACGACACACGTTCACTCAACATTTTGGAGATAGAGATGTTTCGCACGCTTGTTCTTGCGCTCATGGGATCTTGCTCGATCGCCACAGCCGCCCTCTCACCAGCTGTCCCCCAAACGCCAACTGAACTTGGTGATCGCTTCGACACAGCGCTCGCGCAAGCCAATGAGCGTATCACAGCCATCATCGCGATCCCCAATGAGCAACGCACCTTCGAGAACACCATCCTCGCGATGGACGACATTAACGCCCACTTCGATCGCGACGGCAATCTCATGGCCTTCATGGGATACGTCCACCCCGATGCTGCAATGCGAGACGCCGCACGGGCCCGTGAAGAAGCGTGGACAAATTGGTCCATTGACCTGGGCAAGAACGAAGCGTTGTACAGAGCAATACAGTCATATGCCAATACCAACCCACAGCTTGATGGCGAGCACGCGCGACTGCTAAAATTTATTCTGCGTGACTATCGTCGTGCTGGCATGGAACTCACCCCCGCAGCCCGCGATGAACTGACCGGCATCGAGAAGCAGATGAACCTGCTGTCGATCGAGTTCGACCAAAACATTCTCAATGACGCCACCACACTCTTCTTAACCAAAGAGGAAGTAGCGGGGATGCCAGACGACTATATCGCCGGCCTCACCAGCGCTGGCAACATGTACGCGCTTGGCATGGACTATCCAACGTCCATTCCGATCCTCAATCATTCGCCCAACGACGGTACACGGGAGAAGATGTGGCTTTCTCGCCGCCGCCGCGCAAAAGCCAACGTGGATGTACTTGAAAAACTTCTTGTCCTCCGCGCTCGGCAGGCCCAAATACTTGGGTTCGACCACGCAAGCGACTTCGAGAACGAAATTCGCATGTCCAAGAACGCCGCGGCAGTCGAAGGCTTCTACGCCCAGCTTCGGCCACTACTCGCCGAGAGAGCCGCCCAAGACCTTGCCCTTCTCACTGAGGCCAAACGAGAAGCAACCGGCGACGCCGAAGCAACCATTCGTCCGTGGGACTTTGGCTACTGGCAAGAGCGTGTACGCGAGCGCGACTACAACGTCGACTCCAATGCGATTAAGGCCTACTTCCCATTCCACCGAGTCCGAGATGGGTTGTTCCAAATCACGCAAGATCTTTATGGAATCGACTACCGCCCGATTGATCCTCCGGCCAGCGCGCCGGTGTGGCATGAAGACGTTGAGTACTTTGAAGTCGTTGACCGCGGAACTGGCGAGACGATAGGCGAGTTCTACATGGACATGTATCCACGCGAAAGCAAGTACGGCCACGCCGCACAGTGGGGCATTGTTCCCCGCAAGGTATGGGCCGACGGCACCGTGCAAAAACCGGTCGCTGCGCTGGTCTGCAATTTTCCAAAACCAACCAAAGATCGCCCAAGCTTGCTCAGCCACGATCAGGCCACGACATTCTTCCACGAGTTTGGGCACTGCCTTCACACGCTGCTGACTGAGACAGAAACCTCTCGTTTCGGTGGCACCAGTGTTGAGCGAGACTTTGTTGAAGCCCCAAGCCAGATGTTTGAATCTTGGGTCTGGAGCCCAGAAACATTGCCGCTGATCAGTGGGCACTGGGAAACCGGCGAACCGCTTCCAGCTGACTTACTCGAGCGAATGATTGCGGCCAAGGGACTAAGTAAGGGCATGCTTGATCAATCGCAAGTGTGGCTCGGATCAATTGACCAGGCCTATCACACAAGCGTTGATGGCGATATTGATACCACGCAACTTGGTTTGGACATGGTTGAGCAATGCACACTGCTTGAGGCTGTGCCAAACACCTGGTTCCAGGCCGGGTTTGGTCATCTGACCGGCTATCAAGGTGGCTACTACGGATACCTGTGGTCGAAAGTCTTTGCCGAAGACATGGCTGAGCGATTCAAAGAACTTGGCATGCTCAGCCCAGAGGCCGGTGCGTACTACCGAAAGCACGTCCTCTCCCGAGGCGGCTCAGCTGATGCGAGCGATATGCTCCATGATTACCTTGGCCGCGAGCCAAAGCTCGATGCCTATATCCGCAGCCTGCAGTGACCGTCGGCTACCCTATCTTGATCTACAGCAACGGGTTACCAAGTCGAAATTTTTCAAGTGCTGTGATTGCAAAGGGATAAAGTGACGGGCGGTTGATGCTGGCCCTGAGGGTCGCGGATTATTGCAATTGCGTCGCAATACCAGTATTATTCAGACATGGCTCACTCAAATTGCCCATTGATCACAATGCCGCTGCTGTCATGCTGCGTCGTCGCAATCGCCCACGCAACGCTGGACGCGTCGGCTGTGGCCGGCTCACGCCGGTTCACGTACCTCCGCGACGTCAATGTCCAAACGCCCGGCTCGATTGAGTTTGAGCACTGGACCACGGTCAAATGGGACAAGCCGGGCACTGATGGGTATTGGCGGCTCGATTTCCGAGAAGAGATCGAATTTGGCATTACAGACAACTTTCAGTTGGCGTTATATGTCGCTGATTGGCGGGTCAAGCACAACAGCGACGCCGAAGGCACCGAATTGGAGTACCGCGACACCGCCCTTGAGGCGAAATGGAAACTCTCCGACCCCACCACCGACTTCCTCGGCGTCGGCCTCTACGCCGAAACAAAGTTTGGCCCCGAAAAACTCGCCGCCGAAGGCAAACTACTCCTCCAGAAGAACCTCGACAAACTGCAGTTGCTCTACAACCTCACGGTCGAGGGCGAATGGGAAGAAGAACACTACGTCGAAGCCAAAGGCAAGATCAAAAACCAGTTCGGCGCTAGTTGGCAACTCTCCGAAAGTTTCTTCGCCGGAGCCGAACTGCTCATCAACACGACGCTGCCGAGTTGGCGGTCCAGCGACGCCACGACCAATGTGTATCTCGGACCGGCCCTGTCCTACCACGGCGACGGCTGGTTTATCGCAGCGACGCTCGAGTTTCTCATGAACCCCGAAAACTCCAATAGCGAGCGGTACCAGTTCCGCACCATCGTTGGATTTGATTTCTGACTCCACATGCGCCCCGCAACGCCCATCCCGCACCGTCAGCCCACTGAAGCCATCGCCCCGACTCGGCAATGGCCACGCGTGGGCATCCTGCTTGCAGCGGCGATCCTGCTGCCCGCCTGCATGTCGCTCGAGCAGATCGCGCCGCCCGTTGCCACGCTCGCTGCGCCGCCGGAGTGGACCTCATCGCTTGAGCAGGGCCGCCTGATCTATCTGCAAACGTGCAGCCGCTGCCATGCCGCGCCGCACATTCTGGAGTACACACCCGCCGAGTGGGACACCATTCTGCCGGACATGTTCGATGAGTCGGACCTTGCCGGCCCGCATCGTCGTTTAGTGACGAGCTATGTCACCCTCGTCCTGCAAAGAACGGGTTCAGCACCACTCGACTCCCGCATCACGACGTCAGCCCCCGGCACCTGACCCTGCACCCCAGCATTCACACGGATCGCCAGTGCCGCATGCGCACCGGTCGTAGTCACCGCATGAGGGGTCGCACGGCGCTCCAAATTGCTTCGAATCAACGTTCCGAATGTTGGCCTGGTGCGGTAATAAGTAGCATCCGATCCGCCCGGTAGTTGATTCACTTGCCCAGCAAGCACTTACGCAGCTAGTAGCCGCATAACGACATGCATGACCCGTCG
>CAVOCO010000058.1:0-7140 GCA_963694215.1 Phycisphaerae bacterium | reverse complement strand
TATTCCTTAACAGCTTCGCTGAGTCGCAGTTCCGCGAGCCGCTGAATAGCGAGGTCAATACTAAGCCGAATAGATCGCCCGTCGTTTCCGGCATCAAATCCGTCAGGTGGAATCCACATGGTCCGCCGACTCGCATCGCGAATGGTTTGAAAGCGGCCTTGGGTTGGAACGAGTTCGGCATTCATCGCATGCTCAACGCCAGCAAGCCCAGTGTGCTCATACCCCACCGTGCCGATGAGCGAGGCTGCATCGAGCGCTTGGGGGTAGAGCCGAATTGGGCGTGGTTCGAGTCCGATACCTCGAATAGGCGAGGATCGCAGTCGCTCCACTTGCCAGTCTTCAAGGATGCCTGAAATTGGGATGTAGCGTCGCTGGAGCTTGCCTGAGAGTTTGTGGTCGGTTTCGATGGCTGGAATGCCAATGGCGTCTTGAAGTCGTGTTCCGAGCAAGATGGGGTCTTCTGCTTCTTGCGGATCAGCAAATGCACGCCAGCCTAGGGCGGTCGTCGCAAGCAGGCGTCCATGTTGATCGAGCAAATCGCCGCGGCGCACAAGGGGGTGGTGGGACGACTGTGATTTTGCGATGGACGCAAGCAATTGTGCGCTCGGCGCGTGCTGTAGCTGAAAGACACGCAGTGGAATGACAAGCAGGACAAGTGTGGTGACGATGGCAACTGCAGTGCCCCACGAACTGATTCGGAGTGATTGACGGATCTGCTCGGATGGCGGCGGGGGGGATTCAGTCGAGGTCATACGGCAATTCCTCGAGGCTCATGCCCGGTACGGCCGCAGTCCACTCTTCGCCGATTTTTGCGTCAAGCGCCGCAGGCCGGGTATGACGGGCAACGTCGGCCCGTGCCTTCCAGAGGTCCTCGCGCGAGGCATCGAGCTCGCGGTGGAGTGCACTGATCTCATTGATGACGGCAATCCGCTGCTGACGGAGCGAGAGCAGCATCAGCCCACAGAAGGCAACGCCCGCGATGACAATGAGAAAGCGAGCCCTCATGGCGTTCCAGTGGCCATTGCCATGGGATAACGCAGCCGTGTGCCGACGCGAAGCGCATCTGCGGATTCGATTCGATCTTTGTTTATTTTCAGGAGCTGCGACGTATTACGGGCCGAGCCCATCAGCTTCTGCGCCAGCTCTGAGAGCGTGTCTCCAGACCGCACGGTGTATTCACGCATTGATGGCGGCGCGGCAACTTCAACTGTGGTTGGCGTTGTCGATTTGAGTGCTGGCGTGGCGGGGCGAAGCTCGAGGCGATCTGGCTCAGCAGCCTTTAAAAGGTGTTCTTGGTCGGGAATGATCAATCGAAGGCCGGTGTGCAGGCGATCTGGGTTCGGAAGGTCGTTGTGTTTGGCAAGCGCAAGTGCGAGTGTGCGGTCACCGTAATGCTTGTGGGCAATTCCACCGAGCGTCTCACCAGCCTGCACTTCATGCATGGGAACCGGCATTCCGGCCGCAGCCGGCAGCGGGGTGTCAAGATCTAGCCCAGGGTTCGTGTTTATGAGGAGCGGGGTGAAGATCACATTGCCATGTCTCATCGATGCGAGCGGGTCAGCCACTGCGACGTGGCCGGGTTCACCGCGTGACACCTCAGCGAGGTGGTCTGACATCAAGATGCCGACTACCAGCAGTAGGGCAAAGCCAATAATCAGTGCAAATTTATTCTCTTGCGTCATCGCCTCGCGTCCATGCGTAGGGAACCTCTCTCCGTCAGTCAATCTGTGCCCTCGCATCCATGCGGGGGAATCGATTGATCACATACCTGTCGACCGGATGACCCTCAGTCGCGCGCTGCGACTGCGAGGGTTCCGATCCTGCTCATCCGATGCGGCAAGAACCGCACCGGCCGACTCATCGGCTGCAAACCCATCTCGGACAAGCCGTGCGAAGCACTGCTTGACCGGCCGGTCCTCGAGGCTGTGAAAGGCAATGATGCCAATCCTCGCGCCGGGCCGGAGCCAAGACGTGTCGCCCGTCCGCAATGCCCGCGTCAATCGATCTAGCAGCGTCTGCAATGCTGCAAGTTCATCATTGACCGCAATCCGAAGCGCTTGAAAGGTTCGGGTCGCGGGATGTTGACGCGAGGTGCGGGCTCGGGCTCCATAGGCTTCACGGACAAGATCCGCAAGTTGACCCGTGGTGAGAATCGGACGTTGGGACCGCTCCTGTGCAATTTTTTGTGCGATTCTGGCCGCGTAGGGCTCTTCCCCATGCTGGCGAATGATGCTCGCAAGATCATTTTCTGGCAGAGATGCGATAAGCGAGGCCGCGGTGATGGGCCCCGTGGGGTCAAGTCGCATGTCGAGCGGACCGTCTCGCAAGAACGAGAGCCCCCGAGCTGGGTCGTCAACCTGGTTGGATGCAAAGCCAAGATCGGCCAGCACGATATCTGCTGCAAGTCCAGCCTCAATAAGGGCTTCCGGGGCGCGAACAAAGTTGCCATGCACGGTGTGATGCGTAATACCAGCACCTGTGAGACGGGTCTCTGCATAGGCGCGGTTCTCATTGTCAAGGTCAAGACCGACGAGAGTAGTGTTCTCGGACGCCCCGCCAAGGGCCATGGCGTGGCCGCCTCTGCCAAGCGTGCAGTCCAGAATGACATCGCCAGGTGTGGGCGCAAGCAGCGTCAGCACAGGCTCAATGAGAACGGGTTCATGTCCGGGTTCAGTGCTCATCACGCGACTCTACATTCCAAGCAGTAAGCGTTCGGGGGCTTCGATGCATTCCTTGACATGGACGAGGAATCCCACGGCTCCTGCTCCGTCGACGATGCGATGGTCATAAGACACGGCGAGGTACATCATGGGCCGCAGCACAATGGCACCGGGGTTATCGGGGTCTTCCATGGGACGCATCCCGATGCGATGAAGACCCAGAATGCCAGATTGCGGTGGGTTCAGGATGGGCGTTGACATCATCGAGCCATAGACGCCGCCGTTGCTAATGGTGAACGTACCGCCAGTCATGGCATCGAGTCCAAGGCGACCCGCTCGAGCCTCGCCGGCGAGCCGGACAATCTCTCCCTCAATCTCAGCGAAAGATCGCCGCTCAACATTTCGAACCACTGGCACAACAAGACCCCGATCGGTGCCGACCGCGACAGACAAGTCAACATAGTCGTGGTACTCGAATTCGTCGCCATCGATGTACGCATTGAGCGATGGAAAGGCACTGAGTGCCGAGACGCAGGCCCGGGCGAAGAAACTCATGAACCCAAGTTTGACGCCAAATCGATCGTTGAAGTCTTCCTTGTGGGCCTTGCGAAGTCGGATGACTTCGGTCATGTCAACTTCGTTGAAGGTCGTGAGCATGGCGGCGGTGCGTTGAGCTAAGACAAGTCGCTCGGCAATTCGGCGGCGCAGTGGCGACATGCGTTCACGCCTGATGCCACGAATCTCATTCGAAGGCGGCACTTCGGGCGGTTGTAGGACAGTTGGCTCGGCTGAAGGTGGTGTGGCCGCTCGGGCGAGCACGTCGGATTTCATTACACGGCCAGCTGGACCGCTTCCAGAGAGGCCTGAGAGTTCTACGCCACGTTCGTGGGCCAGTCGTTTGGCCATGGGCGTCGCACGGGGGTGTGTTGATGCGGCTGAACTTGTTTCAGTGGCGACCTCAACGCGCGTGGCTGGCAGGTCCGGAGCTGGTTCGGTTGATGGGCTGGCTGCAGCTGGCCGTGTTGCTGCTGTGTCGATTGATCCAATGACGGCGCCAATCGCAAGATCGGTGCCGGTTGCCTCTGTAATCGAGACGATTCCCGCCTCGGGTGCTGGAAGCTCTTGGGTAATCTTGTCGGATTCCACCTCGACTAGCGGAGCATCTTGGTCAACCCAGTCGCCATCTGCGCACATCCACCGGCCAAGGCGAACTTCGGTGATAGATTCGCCGAGGTTCGGAATCGTAATGTTGATACTCATGCCTGTTGCTCCTTGCGGATTCGCTCAGAAGATGTGGGGCCAATATCGAGCGCTGCTTCCAGTACGAGGCGTTGTTCTTCGCGGTGCAGCCGGGCAGATCCGACGGCCGGCGATGCATTGGCTGGGCGGCTCACTACGGCGAGTGTTCGATCAAACTGTTCTCGAAAGCGATCGGAAACCCATGTCCATGCGCCGGCGTTTCGGGGCTCTTCTTGGGCCCACACCCACTGGTCAACGTGAGCGTATCGGTCCATGAGATTAAGAATGGACGCTGCTGGGAATGGATGAAGCTGTTCTATGCGAATGACAGCCGTCGTGTGCTCAGCAGCTGTGTCAATTCTTGCTGCAATGAGATCCCATCCCACCTTGCCTGAGCAGAGCAGTACGCGGGTAACGTCTGCTGGGTTGGTAGTGGGGTCATCCAAGATGGTTTCAAATTGCCCCGAAGTGAGATCGGCCACATGGCTGACTGCATCTTTGTGCCGCAGCAGACTCTTCGGCGTGAGCACAATGAGTGGCTTGCGGAATGATCTGCGGATTTGGCGGCGGAGCAAGTGGAAAATTTGGGCGGGGTTGGTAGGGACAACAACTTCCATGTTGTCATTGGCGCACAGTTGTAAGAGTCGCTCAAGGCGGGCAGAGGAATGCTCTGGTCCCATGCCCTCGTAGCCATGGGGCAGCAGGCACACGAGCCCGCTGTGACGCCGCCACTTTTGTTCAGCCGATGCGATGAACTGATCAAGATAGACCTGCCCAACATTGACGAAGTCGCCAAACTGCGCTTCCCAAATGACGAGCATGTTGGGGTCGCCGAGCGAGTATCCGTATTCGAATCCAATGCATCCAGATTCTGTAACGGGTGAGTTGTGCACGCATAGCCGTGATTGGGCAATGTCAATGTGGTCGAGTGGTGACCACGGCTCGCCAGTGAGAGCATCAGCTACAACTGCATGTCGGTGGCTAAATGTGCCGCGTAGGCAATCTTCGCCTGTTAGGCGAATGGGGCATCCATCAAGCAAGAGGCTGCCATACGCGAGCAGTTCGCCCATGGCCCAGTCAAGTGGCTTGTCTTCGGCGATGACGACTCGACGCTGGTCGAGAAGTCGTTGCGTTTTGGGGTGCGGAGTAAACCCATCAGGGAGTGTTCCAAGCGCCTCCGCGATTTGGTTCAAGGATGACTTGGAGACAGTGGTGTCAACAGGCTCGTCCGACCACATTTTGTTGAATCCAGCCCATGTCGAGTGGTCATCGAAGGCGGGCGGGGTTGGTCGTACCGGCGAACTCCGAATGCGCTGTTGTGACTCGTTCATGATGTCGAGCAGTCGCTGTTCTGCCTGATCTGCTTCTTCAGTCTTGATAACACCATCGTCGGCGAGTGTTTTGGCGTAGGTTTCAACGATGCTCGGCTGCGCGTCGACGGCCGCATACAGGGCCGGATTCGTGAAGCGAGGTTCGTCGGTTTCGTTGTGCCCGTACTTTCGCCATCCCCAGATATCAATGGCAACATCGGCGCCAAACTCATGTCGGTAGGCCCATGCAAGCATCATGGCGCGGACGCATTGATCAGGATCGGCACCATTGACATGAAGAATCGGCACATCGAGTCCGCGCAAGATGTCAGTGCAGTAGACGCTTGCGAAGGCGTCCTTATGTTCGGCTGTGAATCCAATTTGATTGTTGATGACCAAGTGGATCGATCCACCAACGTCGTATGACGGCAAGCCCGCCATATTTGCGAGTTCCCATGCGATACCTTGGCCAGGCAGAGCCGCGTCGCCATGTACGAGCACTGGAACGCATCGCTTGCGTGTCGTGTCACCGCGAAGTCGTTGTTTGGCTCGCACGCGGCCGACAACTACGGGATGCCCCCACTCAAGGTGAGATGGGTTGGATGCCATGGTCAGGTGCAATGCGTGTCCGTTCTGCGTGGTAACGGTCGAGCTGTAGCCACGGTGATACTTGACATCACCACCGCTCTCGACAAAGTCCTCGGTCCATGCTTCTTCGAATTCAGTGAAGAGTTGGTCGTACGACTTTTCAAGCACGCTGACCAGCACGTTGACACGTCCCCGATGGGCCATGCCCAGTGCGATTTCCTCGACGCCGTCTTCGGCTGCCGCTTCAAGAAGTTCAAGCAACATGGGGATAAGCGTCTCGCCACCCTCCAGGCTGAACCACTTACTGCCGATGTATCGCCGCATCAAGAACCGCTCAAGACCGGTTGCTCGCTGCAATCCATGCAGGATTGACCGGCGTGTGTCTGCGGTCAGTGGGTGTGAGTCTGACTCAATTTGGCTCCGCCACCAGTCGCGACGCTTAGGGCACCGAATGTGCTCTGATTCAATGCCCATCGTGCCGCACCATGCTGATTGCATACTTGACATGATGTCCGAGAGCGTGCCGCTCCATGGACCAGCGGTGAACTCACGATTGAGATCGTGCTCGTTCAGGCCAACCGCTTCGAGCGAGCACAACGTCGTGTCAAGCGGGCGGCGTCCAAGTGGGTCAATGCGAGCTGCGAGGTGTCCCCAGCGTCTGAAGTTGCTGAGCAGTTGATCGACTGCGGACTGCCCGTCCACTGTGGTTCCTTGATGCTCGGCAGCCAATGTGAAGCCGTCGAAGAAGAATCGCCACGACTCCGGCACGGTGTTCGGGTCACGAAGCCACTGCTGATGCATCTCGTCGACATAGTCGGCGTTCCAGCCATTGAGAGATGGCGGCACGGCGTGCTCGGTGGGATTGTCCTGTTGATGTGGCAAGTAAGGGATTGTACGGGTTCAGGAGCTCAAAGAAGCGATATTGGGTCAACGTCAATCGACAATGCTTGATCGCTCAGCACACGCTCGTGCAGGGCTCGATGGAGCCACTGCTGCATAATTTCGCCCGTGGGTGCGGTGAGCAGTGTCTCGCGTCGATGTCGACCGCGAATACGAGCGAGCGGGCATGGCATTGGTCCGAGGGTGTCGCACCGATTATCGGTTGCGAGTGCTCGGAAGGACTCGGTCACTCGATCGATGAGTTGCTCGCAGGCCGTAAGATCTTCGTGCTGCGCAACAATCCGGGTCATGCGGGATATTGGGGGAAGGCCAGCTTCGTGCCGGTGGCGAAGTTCTTCATCAAGGAATGCCACCGTGTCGCTTGTTGCAGCCATGGCAATTGATGGTGAATCGGAGTCCATGGTTTGAACGATGGCAAGTCCTGGCATTTTTCCTCGCCCACA
>CAVOCO010000057.1:0-7162 GCA_963694215.1 Phycisphaerae bacterium | reverse complement strand
GCGGCGAAGAACTCTTCGCCGATGAGCGTGTAGTCACAAGCCGCGACAAAGAATGGCAGCTGCGATGGCATCGCAGTACCTGCGATTTGAATTGCGCCAATTGAGTTGGCGGTTTCAGCGAGAATCAGAGATTCAGCGTAGAAGGCACCCATGTAGAAACATGCTGCGGGTTCTTCTCGAACCATTACCCCTTGCACTCCGGCTGTGTAGCCGAACTGCTCATCGGTGAGGTAGTAAATGTCTTCTTCGTTGTACGCATCTGGGCGACCCTCGCCAAGATAAGCGGCCTCGACTGTTTCGCGGGCAGTGGTCATAACGAGTGATCGGGCTGTTGGAACCTTGATCTGCGCGTCGTACTGAGCAGCGGTCTTGGCCACATTGGCAAGCACGGTAATGCCAGCAACAGTCTGAATGTCATTGATGTCAAGAATGCCAGGCACGAACAAGATGGGCTTGCCCATTTCTGTAGCGCGACCGACTGCTTCAGTCACCGCTTCAAGACCAGCAATTGGACGCACCTTGATCTCGCCGCCACGCTTGGCGTACCACACAAAGGCAATGATTACCAAACTAATGGCCAGCATGATGATCAAGAACCACAACTTGCCAATATTGAAGTACTCGATATTGGGCGTCACGAGATCGATGGCCAGCGCAAGCGGAGAGAATGTACTTTGCGCCCCGGTCGCAGCCACTGCGTAACGGTACGTGGTTCCTGCCTCAACATTCTCATCTACAAACTGAGTTCGGCCGTATGAGACCGAACCGATGGGCTCCACATCTTGAAAATCAAAGTTCGCGGGGAACCCGATCTCAGATGCGTTCGTCGCAGCTTCACCAATACTCTCAAGACCGTCTCCGGTCTCGGCCACCATCCGATAGATGGCATACCCAAGCAGTGATCGCGACTCATCTTTAGACGGATCGTGATCGTCGTCGGATGCCTTCCATTCAACCAGTACCTGAGTACCGACATCATTGGGCACATCCTCGCAAGTCACAGTAGTCGGCGGCGCAAGCGTGATGGTTGAGGCATGGGACGGGTTCGTCCATACAACAGCCACTGCAAGCAAGAGGCCTACGGCGTATTTCATGCCGCTCACTCCTCGATGAGTTCCACATTTGCGCGAGGCACAATGGCCGTCTCACCAGAGGGGAACTTCACCTCTAGTACGCGTGCTTTCGAACCTGATCCGAGCACATGAGGCTCAGTAGGAAGGCCGGACACTTCGCCGATCATTCCAAACCATGGATCACGGATAACTCTGAGCGTGCGGCCAACTTCAAGTTGGCCCTCTTTAAACTTATGTTCGGCTTGGTCAGCCGGAAGTGATGCGAGCGGGATAATGATCTCGGGCCGCATCACGCCAGCGCGAATCTGCGTAGCCCCGTTGACCGAGGTTTCATCTCCAGCATGATCTTGCAGAATCTTGAATGTGCGATCGGCCATTGCGATCTCGCCGAAGCCCTCGGTCACGATTACCGTGATTCCAAGATTCTCCCGCCCAGTGATTGCAACTCCAAGGTCGTACCCAAGAAGCTCCTTGAGATCTTGATCATCGAGTCCTCCCGAGATAATGGCAGCGGCGCCAATGCTCTGGGCTCGCTTGATAGCAGCCACGGTCATGCGAGCACCGCCAATAATGACACGATTCTTCATGTCATCGGTGATGCGATCCGGCGTGAGTTCTTGATCGTGCGAATCACACGCAAGAACAATCTTGCCGTGCGTCTCCCCACCGACACCGAAGATGCCTTGCACATATGCCACATCGGCTTCAATCTCGCAGCCCTCGTGCTCACGTACCGACACGACAGTGCCGCCCATGTATGCACGCACTTGCACAGGCAATGGTGCGCCACGAATAATGACTTGCCCGGTAACCGGCGAGACGGTTTCTACCGTGCCTTCAAAGCGGCTTTTGATGGTGTTCTTCATCATGCCGAAGATGCCCTTGGTCTGAGCAATCGGCTCATCCTTGGCGATCGGATCGCCTTCCTTCTTGAGCATGCAACCAATGACGTCCTTGGGAGGAAGCGACAACTGGTTCGACAGGTTGATGGGATTCACATCGCCAGGCAACGCTGTTTCTGCAACGACATCATTGGCTGTGACCAGGTCGCCAATTACGACCTTCACTTCACCAGCAATAGGCAGCCGCCGCACGCTGCGATGCTTCTTGTGCTGTGTAACGAGTAATCCAGGTGTGTAGGCCTTCGCCATCAGTGTGTCCGCGCCGTTCAAACGGCCGCTGGCTCCTTCTCTTCAGCATATACATCAAGTGCATCAAGCCACCCCTGTACGGTCTTCTGACAGGCTGCGCGTTCTTCGGGAAGGGCTAGTGGTCGGCCGCGCCCGTCCAAGATGAGTCCCACCGTGCCGCCTCGTACCTCTCGCTCAACTTTCTTGCCGGGTCCTGCGCCAAGGTCGATACCGCGAGCTGGCGTGATGGAAATCGTGGCCCGATCGTCCATGCCCATTTCAATCAGTTTGAGATCACCGCCTGCGATTTCGCCAGACTCATTGCAGTCGCCACTCAGTTGGTACTTAAAGCACGTCTTGCCGGGCTTGGGAGTTCCCTTCCCGCAGACACATGTGCCAAGGTAGACGAGGCAATCGCGATCAAAGACCTGCTCTGCTGCCTTGGGGTGAACGCTGGCAAGCACACCAAGGTGCGGCATCATAAAGATCGAATCCTTCGCAAGCGCAGTCACACCCTCGGGCTCAAACGAATCAATCAGTAGCATGGCTGTCTGGTGCATTCGCGGGGCATGACTGAGTACACCACCGGAAGCGACGAGAAGATCGAGATTCATATTGTCGACAATCGTCATGCCACCGGTCTGCTGACTAAAGGTGTCACCAACGGTGCGTTGCTGCTGTACGCCCTTGAGCGTGGTCGCAAATTCTTTGTGCTGCTTGTACGCCAAACGCAATGCTTCCCGAGCCACAGCTTGCTCAAACATGAGCGCTTCCTTCGTCTGAGGAATTGTCGTGGGACGAATCATCTTGTTCTTGACGTGGTTGCGAAGTTCTCGCTCATCCATGTCAAACGGCACCCAACGCAACACATTGGCCATGGTCGCTTCGGCGCACACATTGGAGATCGAATACGACATGCCGAGGTTGGCACTGACCGTTCGGTTGAAGGTTTCATTGAACACACTGAAGACGTCGGTAGTGGCCCCGCCAATATCAACGCCTACAACGTTGATGCCCTGCAGCCGAGCGACCGTCTGCAGAATGTCGCCTACGGCGCCAGGTGTTGGCATGATGGGAGCACCCGTCCAACTCATCAACTTGTCGTAGCCGGGGGCCTGAGCCATCACGTGCTCAAGAAAGATGTCATGGATCTTATCTCGGGCTGGTGAGAGGTTCTCGCGTTCGAGCACAGGGCGAAGATTGTCAACGATTTGCAGATCAAAACCACCTTCATCAAACACGTTGGAGATAGCTTCACGCGCCTCTTTATTGCCCGCATAGATGATCGGCATTTCGTAATCGCTGCCGAATCGAGGTTGTGGTTTTGCCGGCGCAACCAGTTCTGCAATCTGCACGACTTTGTCAGTCGTGCCGCCGTCGGTGCCGCCAGAGATGAGAATCATGTCGGGGCGAAGATCGCGAATGCGTTGAATCTGATCGTGTGGCCGACGGCCGTCATTGGCCGCGATGACATCCATCACAATAGAGCCTGCGCCGAGCGCAGCACGCTTAGCGCTTGCTGCCGTCATTTCAGCAATCACACCAGCAACCATCATTTGCAAGCCACCACCCGCGGATGATGTTGAAATGTAAATGTCGCAGCCTTCGGTGTCGGTCGCGGGAGAGATGATGCGGCCATCGTCATTAACGAGGCGCCGACCGGCGAGCTCGCCGATCTCCGTCACGCTGTTGACAACTCCCATCGTCACGTCAGCAAAGGGGCGCTCGACAGTTGTCGGCGCTTCACCACGCTGCGTCTGCCGGTACTCACCGTCAACGTATTCAATAAGAATGGCTTTAGTCGTCGTACTGCCACAGTCTGTGGCAAGTATGACCTTGATCTGTTCAGGATCGATCTGGGTCATTGAGATGGTCCGTCGCCTTCGTCCGCGGGGGCGGACTGGGCGTCTGTGGCTCCTTCGGGGTCCTTCGCATCGGGTCCGATTTGACTCCAATGCTCCAAGCGGCGGCAAAGGTACTCGACTGAGCCCCGCTGCTCAAGAAAAGTGGCAAACTCCTTGATATCTCGCGTGTCGAGCACGACCGAAATAATCGGGCGAAAGAAGTGAATTGCTTGTGATGCAACGAAGTTGAGCGGCCGCCCCATCTCGAGTGCCATCAGGGCTGGCGTGGTCATATGCCGGCGAGCCACAGCCTGAGCAACCTTGTCCACGATCTCAGCGAGATGCTCACTCGGCTCAGCCTCGCCAGGCTTGTCGACAGCAAAGGCCTTGTGGAACTCTTCACGCCAGTTCATGAGTTCGACCCGCTATGCGATGCCTCGGGCTGAGCAGCAATACATTCTGCAGTGTTATTTTTGTAACCACTTGTCTTGCAGGGAGATGCGTTGCCATCTTGGACGATAGAAGCTTTGATGCGCGAGATGATATCGGTAGCCTGAGCAGCACTGAACAGCAGGCTAATGCCCGCAGTGTCAAAGACGCCCGCTCGCAGGCGAGGCGAGATGTAGCCGCCCTCTTGATCGTGCCGGAACTGCTTGATCTCAGACCACCGTAACACTCTTGTTCGCAGTGGGTAACGCACAGCAATCCCATGCTGATCCATGCGGTACTTACTGGGCAAAAAGAAGCGATTGAGGGTCATGAAGAGGAATAGTATGGACCCGCCGGCAGCCCAGGGGCTGAGCACTGGATCAGCCACAATTGCGCCTACCAACACGCCACAGAACACCACCAATCCAATAGCCACAATGGCCTTCAATGGCTGGGTTCGAAGCGGGTGAGCGGTCCACTCAAATGGTTCGTGTGGGGTGTCCATGGGGAGATCTCAGATGGTACAGCAGCACGCGATTAGCAACCGATCAGCCCTATCATGGCCGAAATGACCACGGTGATCTTGCTCGTAGCGGCCATATTTGTAATGGCCCTCCTGTACTCGTCAGTTGGCCATGCGGGTGCGTCGGGATATCTCGCCGCCATGGCCATTGTGACGATCATGCCACAGAGCGAGATGAAAGCCGTCGCCCTCACACTCAATATCTTCGTGGGCGTCATCGGCAGTTACAGATTCATCAAGGCAGGGCATTTCGACTGGCGCACATTCTGGCCGTTTGGCCTCTGCGCGGTGCCGCTTGCCTTCATTGGCGGACTGTGGAAACTTCCGCCACTTGTGTTCAAACCACTTATTGGCGTTGTGCTGGTGTATGCCGCGGTCATGCTTACGCTGCGTGTGCTCAAGGCGAAAAAGGCTACAAGTTCAGATGAAAAACTGCCCACAATGCCACCGCTTCCTATCGCAATATTTGCCGGCGGCGGACTGGGACTGCTTGCAGGGCTCACCGGTACCGGTGGTGGAATATTTCTCTCGCCGCTGCTGCTGCTCACCAACTGGGCAAGCCCGCAGCGTACTGCCGCTGTTTCGATCGTATTTGTGCTGGTCAACTCTGTGGCCGGACTCGGGGGTGTCATTTCAGACGGGGCAGCGCTCCCACCTGCGCTGCCGTACTACATCATCGCAGCTGTATCCGGCGGGCTGATTGGCTCGGCACTGGGCGCGAAGAAACTTCCGGGCGATGGAATTCGATTACTGCTCGCGCTCGTCCTGCTGATCGGTGCGGCCAAAATGTTTTTAGACTAGTCACCATGCTTGCGAACAGACTTACCAACCGAATGCGGCACCTGACTAAGTGGGCCCGGCGACAAGGGACTTCCTGTTTCCGCCTGTATGAGCGGGACATCCCTGATTATCCAGCAATTATTGACTGGTACGCCGATGCAGATACGGCCAACCCTGCGACAGACGGTGACGCGGTTGCCTGGTTGTTTGAGCGAACCAAAGACGACACGCCCGAAGAACGAGACACCTACCGCCGGCATGCCGAGTCCGAAATACTCAGCGGACTTGGTATCTCCAAGGACAGGCTGCACATCAAACATCGCGGGAGACAACGAAGCGAAGACGGTGGCCGCGAACAGTATGAGCGACTCGGCACAACGGGCCTCACGAAGATCGTTGAGGAATTCGGATTGAAGTTTGAGATCAACCTTTCAGACTATCTCGATGTCGGACTCTTTCTCGATCACCGACCGATGCGCCGCGCCATTGGCGAGCGGTGCCGCGGCAAGCGTGTACTGAATCTGTTTGCATACACCGGATCCTTCAGTGTGCACGCCCGGGCAGGCGGCGCAGCAGCGACCACGACGATTGATTTGTCACGCACATACCTTGATTGGTATGCGCGAAACCTGGCACTCAACCAGTACTCACTCGATTCATCACACCGCAGCATCCATGGTGATTGCCTGGCCTGGCTCGAGCAAGGCCCAAGCGGCGCCGACGATCGATATGACATCGTGATCTGCGACCCGCCCACGTTCTCGAATTCAAAGCGGATGCAAGCAGACTCGTTCGCCATCCCGCGAGATTTGCCCGAGCTCATGCACGCGGTATCGCGATTCGTCGCCCCAAGAGGTGAGATCATTTTCTCCACCAATGCCCGGCGATTTGATTTCGCAGAGGCCGCCGTGCCACGTGGATTCGGGTGCAAAGAAATCAGCAACCGATCCGTTCCCGATGATTTTCGCAACAAGAAGATCCACCGGTGCTGGCGATTGGCCGAAGGGTGGACGCAAGGCGAACCGTCAACCGAGCAAAAAGGGGGCGAGGTCCGCGGCAAGGGCTAACTACGCGCGGCGAAGCTGCCTTACCACGCCTGCACAATCAACGGCAGCACTCGCTCCAGTACTTCCATTCGATCGCATAACACCCCAGCTTGCCGAAGGCTCACGGCCGTCTCGGCAAGATCTCCCTCGAAGCATTCCTGCCCGACATTGATGCCCACCCCAATGACTGCCAGCCCATCTGATTGTTCAATCAACACACCTGCAAGTTTTTGGTTTCCGAGCATGACATCATTGGGCGCTTTGATACGCAATTTTCGCGGCAGCCACTCACCAATTCCAACTGCAATTCCAGCAGCGATGTCGCGAGAGCGTTCCG
>CAVOCO010000056.1:0-7175 GCA_963694215.1 Phycisphaerae bacterium | reverse complement strand
CCACTCAACGCACTTAAAGACATCTGTTCCAGTTTCGGTAAAGCGTCGGGTAACTTTCATTCGTATTCCTTTGGGCTTCCGTGCCCGTCTTCCCTCAGAGATCACATGGCGGCATCCCCCGCGGCTCGTGGCCGAGGAGGCGTTCAATTCACACACTGACGCGTTGAGGCGTCGCACACTCTTGTGCCCCATCGACACGACCGGCAACCTGGTATGTCGCAACTCGTGTCATCACCACCACGCCATGCGTGGCGTGTGTGTTGGTTCGAGTTGATTGCTCCCACACCTTGGTCATCCGTCCCGCCTCTTGTGGCCGCTTGCGGCCTTTCTCCACTGTTCCAATTCCCGTTCAAGCATGAACACGGAACCGAAATTCACCTCGTAGTGGTGCGGAGATCCGCGCCCACCCCACCTGTGCCAGCTCTGTTCTGCGTGCGCTGACACCCATGAGCAGGCCCGTTAGAGGGGGTATCCCTTCGAAATAAAGGAATGCTCGCATAACGGGCTCGTCACAAGTCGTATCGTACTACTACATGTTGTGGCATCAAGATCCCCGCATACTGAATCTTGCGGATTGGTGAGGATTGATGGCTGTGATGGAGTCAATGCCTTGCTTCGCAGGAGTTTAGGGAATTCGCAGAATCCACGCAGCGATGTGGATCTCCTGTCGATTGCGGGCCATAGGGGCACATTTCGTCACTACTCATGTGGTAGAGGGTGCTCTTTTTTGGGTTCTGAGTGGGATTGCTGGGCATGGCGGTACGATCCCCATTATGAGCATGAAATCCGCGTTGTTGAAGGGACTCACTGAGGCCCAGCAAGAGGCTGTGACCCATATGGAGGGGGCGCAGCTGGTTATGGCCGGCCCAGGGTCAGGCAAGACCACGGTGGTGACACGCCGTATCGCGCTGCTTCTTGACCGTGGTGTTCATCCGTGGTCGATCTTGGCGCTGACGTTTACGAACAAGGCCGCAGGTGAAATGCGAAATCGAGTGAGCCGCATTGTGGGCGAGCATGAATCGCGTGGGTTGACGATTGCAACATTTCATGCCTTTGCAGCGCGTCAACTGCGGGTGCTGCACGAACAGATTGGTGTGCCGCAAGACTTCACAATCTTTGACACCACTGATCAGAAGGCTGCTGCCAAACAAGCGGTAATCGAGGCTGGCATGAACACTTCAAACTGGCCGCCTGCTTCTGTGCTTGGGGCGGTGAGCAAAGTGAAGCAGTTGCTCTTGTCGCCTCGCGAAGTTGAGGCCAACGCATGCGACTTTTATTCCAAGTCAATGGCGAGTATCTACAAGTCGTACCAGCGCATACTCGACCGGTCGCATGCGCTTGACTTTGATGACTTGCTTCGACTGCTCGCGGTCGCTCTTCGAGACAATGCAGAACTGCGGGCTCATCTCGGCTCGAGGTTTCAGTACTTGATGGTGGACGAATATCAAGACACGAACCACGCACAGTTCATTATCGCCACAGCGATCGCTCAGGCTCACGGAAACATATGTGCTGTAGGTGATCCTGACCAATCCATCTACGCATGGCGCGGAGCTGATATCACCAATATCTTGGACTTTGAAACGCAGTATCTCGGCGCTTCAATGGTGTCGCTTGGACAGAATTTTCGAAGCACGGCGATGATTGTGGCTGCGTCGGCCGGCCTTATTGCATGTAACGACAGCCATCGGCCCCGGAAGCTGCACACAGAACTTGGTGATGGCGAGAAGCCGCTGATTTTTTGTTCGATGGACGAACACGCAGAATCGCAAGAAATCGCCCAGCGATTCCAGCGGCTCCATGACGATGAGAATATTCCGTGGAATGAGATGGCGGTCCTCTATCGAATCAACGCGATTAGCCGTGTGCTCGAAGAGCGACTTCGCGCAGCAGACATTCCGCACATTGTTGCGCGGGGAACGGCTTTCTATCAACGCAAAGAAGTCAAAGATGCCGTGAGCTACCTTCGCGTGATTCATAATGAGGCCGACGATATCTCGCTGCGGCGCATTGTGAATGTGCCAGCCCGAGGAATTGGCGGCACCAGCATGGATCGAATCGATCGGTTTGCCGCGCGGCACGACCTTGGACTGGGCGCAGCCATGCGTCGCCGAAATGAGATTGATGGCCTTACAAAGCGTGGGGGGGCCTCGATTGATCGATTTGTTGCCATGATTGACAGCTGGCGGGCAGCCATGTCGGGCGGGCTCATCGAAATCTCACTGGCAGACTTGGTAGCGCGGGTGCTTGACGAGTCTGGTCTTGAACAGTCTTTGCGTGCCAAGGCGGCCAAGGCTGAGGAAGAAGACATTGATCGGCTCGCCAACATCCAAGAACTCGTGAGCGCTGCTGCTGATCGGGAGCTTGAGCAAGATGCTGTTGCTGAAGCTGATGCGCCGATATCGCTTGCGGGCCGGCTGGCCTCGTGGCTCGAGTCGATCACCTTAGTGGCCGACGCGGACATGATCGATCCTGAGCAGGGCGCGGTGACACTCATGAGTTTGCATGCAGCGAAGGGGCTCGAGTTTGACGCAGTTGCCATTGTGGCCTGTGAGCAGGGCATTTTGCCACATGGACGCGCGCTAGATTCGCCAACTGAAATGGAAGAGGAACGGCGTCTGTGTTATGTCGGTATGACGCGGGCCCGTAAACACTTGTTCCTCGGTCATGCCAATTCTCGCACCCAGCGTGGGCAACATGAGCGGATGTCGCCAAGCCGTTTCCTAAGTGAGATTCCAGCGGAAACAGTTTGCAATATCGCAGCTGACGATCCATGGCAAGTGAATCAAGTCGTTGAAATCACCGTGCATCCAGGACAACCAGTACGCCACCCACGCTTTGGGCTTGGTCGCGTCTTGCGGCTCGGCCATCGCCCACAAGGGGCGACCATCACGGTAGATTTTGTGGAGTACGGTCACCGAACCTTGCCAGCCTCGCATGCATCACTGGAGCCGACGGACGGTAGTGGGGCGGATTTTTAGAGTGGCTACGGATCTAGCGGCCATGCCCTTTGTAGACGATTGCCAGAGCGAAGGCTTTGCGCTTGCGGGTGTGAGCCCCTGCGCCCCGCCGCCTCGGGCCGATCTTTTGCGTCCATGGTTGGCCGATGGGCTCGCCGGGTCGATGGAGTGGATGCATAGAAACGTTGAGCTTCGCGAAGACCCAGCGGGCCTCCTTCCGGGCGCAGCGTCCATCATCTGCGTCGCAGATCGATATGAGCCGCCAGAACGTTCTGGAGGGCAGGTGGCTGCCTATGCCAAGGGGCGGGACTATCACAGGGTGATGAAGCGGCGATTGCATCGGTTGTGTGACCAGTGGCAGCAGCGCTATCCACAGGCCTCATTTCGGGCCTGTGTTGATTCGGCGCCGATCATGGAGCGGGCACACGCTGAAGCTGCTGGGCTCGGACGGATTGGAAAGCACACGCTGCTGATTGAGCAAGGCATTGGTTCATGGTTTTTGCTTGGCGAAATACTCACGACGCTCCAGATTGCTCCAACACCCTCGGATGAGGATGACCCCTGTGGCACGTGCACGCGGTGCATTGATGCGTGTCCTACCGATGCCTTGACGCCGTGGAAGCTTGATGCGCGTCGCTGCATTGCAGCGCTGACGATTGAGCATCGCGACGTGATTCCGCAGAACATGCACGAGGGCATGGGGTCGTGGATTTTTGGATGTGATATCTGTCAGCAGGTGTGCCCACATAATCAGCCCAAAGAGCGATCAAAAGATCTTCCTATTGACTCAGACTACACGCCCAGGCTGCATGCGCTACGCCTGCAGGATGTCTTAATGTGGACCGCGGATGAGCGGATTGAACGACTCCAAGGGACGCCGATGATGCGGGCAACGCTCGATATGTGGCGCCGTAATGCGTGTATAGCTGCAGCAGCGTATGGCGACGATGCCGAGCTGCAACGTCTCATTGGAAAGATTGCAGCGTCATGTGAAGAACCCGAGATGGTTCGTGAGGCGGCCCGCGCAACGCGGATGAGGCTCAGCCAGGCATGAGGCTCATGGCGGCCTGCTGAAGAGCTGCTGCGGTGGCGATTTTGCCAGAATTTAGTTTGGCCGTGATGCCATTGAGCCCTGTCAGAATGCCACGCATTTCCTCAACCGTTGTCTGCATCTGACCAGGTGTTGGGAGATCCATGATCTTCCAGCCGTCTGATGTTGACCGAGCATTCACGTCAAGGGTAATGGTTATGCCAAGTTCCGCATCGGTCATGTTGATCGAAATCATTGCTTCGCCAGGTGCGGTCGTGCGAACGTCTCCGACCGTGGCGCTCATGCCACCGTCGTTATCTTCGCCAGCCATCGCGGACATCATTTGAATCACCATGGCTGCGCCGGGGTCGTTGGCAAGCGGAGAGTTGCTCAGCGCTTCGACCAGTTGTTTGACCGCCACTGTGATGCCAGAGACGAGGTCGAGCATGGCGCATGGTTCCGCTGGAGCCGCACAATCAAGCAGAGGACGAATTCGTGCAACTTGGTCAGCTTGGGGCAGCGCGGATATTTTGGCGAGCTCGCTAGCGAGCGCAGTCAAGGCTGCGTCGGCAGAACTGTCGCCAGTATCGCTTCCTTCATCTTGGGCTGGCGGTGCATTTTCCTGTGGAGGAGGAGGCGAGCCATCAAGTTGCGAGAGCAACGTAGCCGAAATATCGCCGCCAAGACTGCCAGCAAAGCTGATCGCTTCTGCTCGAGCATCAGCTGCGGAGGTGTCGGCTGACTCCCAGTCTTGCTGAAGCACCTGCCTCGTTTCGCTCCATTTGTTTGCGCCAGGTGAGAGCCCGAGATCTGCCACTGCGCCGAGTACGCGCATCGAGTGAGCGAGCATGGTTGCTCTGGAATTGGCCACATTCATCATGGCGACCTGCGTTTGGACCTTGGCGAGTTGGTCTGTGTCCTTGCTACCACGTTCGCCTTTGACCTTGTCCGCTGACTGCGCAGCCTGCTGCAGGGCAGCGGTTGTCTCTTGGTAGTTGTCTGCCAGTGGCCCAGTCAAGAGGTCGATGAGTGTGTCGCTCAGATCTGCAAGCCGGGTGCTCATGTCCGCGAGTGTTTTTTCTCCAGCAGCATTGAAGTTCCGCCGCTCATTGGCCAGTGACTGAACGCGGCTGATCTCGCCATCGAGCACATCGACTGTCTGTGCTGCACCATCAGTTCGGATCGCGATGTGATCAAGATCCATCTGATCGCGGAGTTCTACTTCAGCGTCTCGACGCTCTATTTCGGCTTCAATCATTGCCGCACGGTGTTCAAGGCCTGCCGCTTCTGCTCGCTTGGGTTGTCCCATTATGGCATTGACGCCCGCTGCTTCGGCAAGGAGCTGGGCGGCTTTCGTTCGCATCGCAAGCACTTCGCTGCCCGCTGCGGCATTGGCAGCTCGGATCCGGTCGATGTTGGGCTTCTGCTGATCATGTTGACGCTGCAGTCCTTGGTGTGCTTGAACTGTTGCCATGCGAGTATCTGCGAGGGCGTCGGAGCCAAGTGTGTCTGGCGTTGAAGCTCGCTGGCCAATGCGTCCCTTCTGCAGCATCGCTGCGGAACTGAGCGAATCGATGGCATTTGAAGCTTCAATCGCTTTGGTACGGCTTGCCGCTGCGGACTGCTGGAGGTGACTAGCAAGCTGCAGGTCAATCTGAGTCAGTAGCCGGTACTGGGTTGCTTTGAGCTCGCGGCTTACGCTACGAACGCCGCGAAGTGATTTTGCAATCGACTTCAAGCGAGTGATCGCCTGATCGCTCAGAGCGGGCACTTCGCGAAGCGAGGCTGAGGCGGTTTCAATGGTCTTGACCGCATTGCGATGGTTTGCCGCATCCTGATTCTCGCATGAGGTCAGGGCGATCGCCATGAAGGCTGCTGATAGAAGCAGGCATGAACGCATGAATCGAGTACTCCAGCCCCCGCAGGCCACACAGTGAAGCGTGGAACTATAACAGGACGCATGGCCCGTTATCTCGGTAGCCGAGGGCCATTCGTGACCCGCTTGGAGGGGTCGGTGGGGGGTTCGATGGGGTATTTTGGACGAGGCGATCGCATCATGGACTTGATCCAGTTGACTGTGCCAAGGGCCGAGACGCTCTGCGTTGCATCCATCGCTGGCCGCCACCCAGAAACGGCTGGGTGCGGTCGCGCTGCTTTTGTCCGTGGAAGGGCATACTGAATGAGCGTCGACTGTATCGGCTCATTCCAATTGATCAGGGGTTGCCCGTCGAGCACCAAGTCATCAAGGATGAGAAGATTGCTCGTTCGAATGCGATCATCGAGGGGGTTGCCTGTGACGAGTTGGAATCGTCCGGCATCAGGTCCACCGTGGCACGCGGTATTTCCACATCGTGGTATCAGCCAGAGGTCATGGACTGATTGCCTGAATCGTCTGATCGCCACCGGCTCATTCAACACTTCAACGCGGCCATAAAACTCGCGTGCGCGATGCGCGAACATGAGCTTTAAGATATCCAGAGGCTCGCTCGCCATGAGGGCTGCTCGGCCCTCGTCTGTTTGTGGGAGCAGCGTACTCGTGTTGTAGGCATCCAAGAAGGCTTGCCGCGTCTCGCCTGAAATGCGAAGTGGCGGTGGGTCATTCAGATCGAGTTCATAAACGCGAATAAGATTGACCGCTGCCTTCTCAACCGGCTGCAAACCCGTGGGCGTATCGGTTTTGCTTGAACGGGGGCCATCTTGTTTGTCCGAATTAGAACTACTTAAGTGCTGATGCGCTCTGGCTACTCGTAGCATGCGAACGGCCTGGGCTGAGCGGTGTGCTGCGATATGCGCTTCGAGTTCTGGCACGGCGAGATTCCATGCTTTCTCGGCAATGAGCCACCGACACAAAGCCAAGTGGGCGCCTGCACGTTCGATCGGCATGGAGAGTTTGAGCGTCTCATACCGTTCTTCGACGGGCTCGATTGTCCACACGCGTGAGATACGTGTTCGCTTGATGTCGATCGGCACACCATGCATCATGATCTCAACGGTGTCACATGAATCGTGCTTGAGTAGTCCGCGGAGTTGCCGCCCGTCGATGAGTTCAACAATGCCTTCCGTAGGCGCTGGGAGTTCGAGTAGGTACTCAATGCCAACGATGCGGGGAATCGGTATGACGTGTGTCTCGCCATCTTCGGCTTCGATTTGCACCGACTTCTCGTCGGTGCCCAGCAGTGTTCCAC
>CAVOCO010000055.1:0-7224 GCA_963694215.1 Phycisphaerae bacterium | reverse complement strand
CCCTCAAGGCGGACGAAAATTCAAAGAAATCTCCGACGACTGCATGGCACTTAGGCGCCGCATTCGAGCTGCGATGGGAGAGGGAGCGATTGCATCTAAAGAGGCAAAGAAAATATGGGAGGCCGAAGGCTGCCCCTGATTACGCTGTTGTATTGCTACAAACCAGAAGGCCCTCATCTCAGCCTCCATGCTTACGCAGAACCAATTGCGTAGTTCAGACTACTGCCAACTGCTCAACACCAGTAGCGCATCATCAATATCAACATCGCCGTCGAAGTCCAAGTCCGGGCCGCACGGGCCGTTCCATGCCCCCCACTGTGCAATGATCTCAAGCAGATCATCCACGCCCACCGTGCCGTCGCCATCAACATCGGCAGGATCAAGCGATTCCAGAAACAGCATGCCCCCAGGAGGCCTGATCACCGCATCGCCGGCCCCATTTCCAAACAACAGCATCAGATCGCCCTCAGGCAGCGCGTCGACAGAACGGATTTGTGCTGGAAGCAGTGTGTCTTCGCCTGGAAGCCATACACGCAGGGCCTGTCCGTAGATTGGCTCAAATGTCAGCACACTGGCCAGAACGACTCCGCGACGATCGACTTTCAGGTTCATCACAGCCAGATCATCTTCCGGAAGCGCAACAAACTCCGCTTCCTGTCCGGGTATCCAACGCCAAATCGTCACTACACCATCGAGTTGGCCACCAGCTGCGACCGCGCCTGTGTCTGAATCGACGTCCATCGTCGCAATGAATGGAATAGGTGGACCAAGCACCGTGCCGCCACTGGGCGACCAACGCAACGCACGCCAACTGAATGCGTCATCGCGATACCGAAGATTGATCCAGCCATCTGCAGACACAGAATCGGCTTGTACAAAATCGCTGCCGACATCCACGATTGTGGCAAGATCCAATGGCGGATCATTCGGACCATCTTCAAGTGATCGCATGAACCCGCGCCACGACCCGCCCTTCTCAAACAACCCCACGATGATGCGCTGGCCATCGGCCAATCGACCCACCGCGGACGCGTAGAGCGACGCATCCCAGGGAATCAGTTCGACGCTGCCATCTGCACGACAGATGCGGCTCTCCCAGTACGAAGAACCTGAACCACCGCTCGTACGAACAACGACGTTGCCATCAATGGCTGCCAAGATCGACGTGAAGGTCGGATCCGTCTGCAGTGACCAACTCTGCAGTACTTCGCCCGAGATAGATATTTTCAGAACAAGGGTGGACTGCCCCAAGTCCGCAAGCCCCCATGCCGTGCCATCGTGTTCGATGAAGCCACCGAAGGTGTCTGCGTACTTATCGAGTGTCCATACCAGTTGCCCGCCCTGCCACATTGCCATCGTGTCTGGCCCGAAGGTTCCTGCTTGCAGCGACCCCAGCACCAAACCAGTTTCCGAGACATGGCCAACAACCGGCGACAGTTCGCCAATCGTCTCTAGTGGATACGGCGTCCACCTCGCCTGCAGCGGAATAAGAGCAGTCAACATAAGTGCCACGAGCATGCCCGAGTATGTCTGACGCCGCCACGCAGGTCAAGCGTGAACATTGCTTTGCCAAATCATCCTGTCGAGAAAAGTAAGTTTCTGACATTATTTACAGACCATGGCCATTACGACCACCCCACAGCATCTCCGAAGTTACGGAGGTGTTCATCTTTTTTCGCACCCTACGCGTACGTGTCTCCAAGAAAGTATGTGGATTCATGTCGTCTAAGAGGCAAGGAGAACCATGCGCCACATCTGTACTTCCATTGTGGCCACATTGGTGTTGACTGAGATGCCCTTCGCCAACAGCAATACGGTGCTGGCAAACAGCACATCAATTTTACCCAATGCCATTGAGGCATCGCCGAACGACATTCTGATCGTGATCGCCAACTGAGGGACAACGCTGCAACTGACGGCCTGCTCACCATATTGATTATTGCCCTGGGGTATTCCCAGCGCTGGTTGATGAGTGGATTACATTTGCGTACGCTTCCATACATGTGCAGCATGCTGGCCATCCTGTCCCCCGCCAAGACCATGGAAATGGACCAGCCCCAGGCCACTGTTCGCGCATCGCGTCCACGACTGGGATCTCACACGAAGCAACTCGCGGAAGAACTTCAAGGCTATAGCTCCAGAAATCTGGGCACCTTGATGTCGATCTCAGACAAACTCGCATTACTCAATGAGGAACGATGGCAGTCCTTCGGTGATCGAACGAACCCCCGTGGGCCGGCGGCGATCTGCTTTCGCGGCGACGTCTACCAAGGACTGGAAGCATGGACGCTTGACCAACGCAGTCTCGCCTGGGCCCAAGATCACGTGCGAATTCTGAGTGGTCTCTACGGCCTGCTTCGACCCATGGATGTGATCCAGCCGTACCGACTGGAAATGAGCACACGGCTCAAGACCTGTGAAGGCGTCAGCCTCTACGAGTTCTGGGGCAACTCGATTTCAAAGATCCTCCAGAAGGATCTCAAGAGCATCAAGGCGACCGCGCTGATTAACCTTGCCAGTGATGAGTATTCAAAGGCACTTAATCTGAAAGACATGGATATCCCAGTCATCAACGTGAAATTCATTCAACGCGATGGCACCCGCGATAAGTTCATCTCCTTCTTCGCCAAGCGAGCACGTGGCCTGATGGCGAGGTGGATGTCGGAGCATCGTCCACGAACGCTAAGCGATCTCGCCCAATTCACGAGTGAAGGCTACAAGGTCAATGCAAAGACAAGTGACGAGCAGACGCTGATCTTTAGCCGGCCAAAACCGCAGGCAAAAAAAGCCGTCTGAACTCATTCCTTCCTGTAGACGCTCGCCTCAGGGAAGTGGTGCTTGTGCATGCTGCTACGGACAGTCAGCCGGCCGCGGGATTCCCTCGGGCCAGAATTGAGAACTGTAAACATGACATTCGGCTGCTGGAATGGCCTAAAGTCTGCACGTGAACTCCATCGATCTCAGTCAAATGCTCGATCGCTTTGACGACCATTGGTCTCCGCGGATCATCGCGGAACTCAATGGCCAGCAGGTCAAGCTGGCCAAGTTCCTTGGCGAGTTCCCTTGGCACGCACACCCTGAAGAAGATGAGATGTTCCTAGTGATCCAGGGCTCGTTCACCATGGAGTTCCGGGATCGTTCAGTTGAACTTCGCGAAGGGCAGATGCTGGTGGTCCCCCGCGGCATCGAACACCGACCAGTCGCAACGCAGGAGTGCGCAGTGATGATGGTAGAACCAGCAGGACTTGTGAATACGGGGGATTCCGAAGTCTCGGATCGGACAACAACCGGTACGTGGATCACGGAACAAGATCCCTAGGCGCACGCTCCCCAGTCACCCATCACAACAAGCAGATCGGTCACATCGACAATGCCGTCACTGTTGATGTCCGACGCTGCGTCGTTGGTGCCCCAGTTATTGATCACCAGCAACAGGTCTGCGACATCCACCTGCTGATCGCCGGTCACGTCTGCCTCGCACTCTGGCTCGGCCATTGGCTTCGAGTGATTATCGAGATAGCCGAAGAGCGCCGCAATACCCTCATCCGATAAAGAAACAAAGTGACCGCCAGCGCCGACTTCCCACAACTCGGCCGACCCAGCGGAGGCGTCATCGCATCCGCCATAGATCCACCGGGTCGTTTCATTGAACCAGATGAGCCAGTCTAAGTCGATGTATCCAGCCTCAGTCGCGGTGGTCGAGCAACCATTCCGCGCTGCCCAATACTCGATGGTCGTGTTCACACCGGGATACGGCGTGAGACCAATGAACCCGCCAAGCCACCAGATTACCGGGTCGAGCGTACCGTGAACTTCTAACACATGAATGGGCTCGGTTGGCTGACAGTTCGATGGATCATTCCACATCGCACCGGCAATGCTCACAACAGATGCAAACTTTTCCGAGGCTTCGCAAGCCATGCGGTGGCCCATGAAGCCTCCATTGGAATGACCCACGATATGGATACGCCCTGGATCAATATTGTAGTTCGCCTCAATTGAATCGACGAGCGCTAGCAAGTAGCCAACATGATCGGGGTCATTCCCCCACATATCGCAGCAAGCTTCGGTTGCATTCCAGTAGAACTCTCCAAGACCATCCTGGCTGCCATCGGGCTTGACGAATATATAACCACGATCGTTGGCATCTTCCTGCAGTGGAAGAAGAATGTCGTACCAGGCTGTGGTGAGCGGCGAATAGCCATGCAAGAAGATGAGCAGGGGCATTGATTGATCAGGGTCATAGTCTGCGGGGACAAAGACAGGCACCTCATCTGGAAGCGACTGACCCGGCCACTGCGCATTGGCACGAACCGTAGTCAGGCAGATGATCATCAGTGGCAATAAATATTTGGCCATAACTGAGTCTACCCCATGCCATATGCAGAGCAAGGATTAACGGCAGACGAGCGAGGCGATGGGGCATAGAAAGCCACAGCAGGCACCCATCCCCCATGCCGCAGCACGATAACCAAGAAAAATGGGACTACTTCGACTGCTCCATTGAAAGCATCGCGTTGGCAAAAGCCCTGCCGATGAGCGCCATCGTCTTTGCACAGCCTAAATAGTGGTAACCAGCATGAGAGGCACCACGTTCCCATATGGCTTCTTCTTCTGGACTGATCAGTTCGGCCCTGAAGTTCGCAACAAATGCTGCCTGCTCCTGCTCTGTCATCGCGCCATCTTTATTGGCATGATTCGAATCCTTGGTCCGGAGGTCATAGGACATCTGATTGACTTCACCATGCTTTGCATCAATCGCCGCAAGTGTCTCATCCCAATATGGAGCCGTCTGAACAGCCGTGACATTCCCCTTGAACTCTGGCATGTCAGCAGGCGCTGCCATTGCTCTGCGGAAGTTGGCGTGCACTACCCGGTCTCTCTGGTTCTCATACTTCTCTAGCAGGCCACCTACGCCAACTACACCGATGACGAAATTCATATCCGGTGCAGATAGATCGTTACGCACATCGCGGATGAAGTGCGTCATGCATTCGCTGTACTTGTCATAGCCTCCAGGCGCCATGCGATCTGGATACACACCACCGTCGACCATATCATTCCACGCCTGAAACCATACGAAACCGGCAAGCTTGAATCCCTGATCCTCGTCATATTCTGGACACACGCGACTGATGTCCCCAAGTACGCGTTTCACATGGTTGATCATCAATCTGTAATAGAGACCGGTAGCAGCGTCCTTCACCGCGCGGATCTGAACCATGTCCTTTCCTTGGTCCTGGTACCGAGCAACCTCCCCTTCGTTGAACTGATATGAACCCGCACGAGGCGATCGATAGTCCGTGTGAAGTGACTTGCCTCCCCAAGCAGTCTTAATGATCAAGATCGGTGCTGTAGTAGCGCGTTCCATATAAATTCCAAACGTGAACTCCGGACCAATCTTGCCGCCATCCTCCGCCGGGTTTGTGCGAGATCCAAAGCCTGACGTAAGCCTGCCAAACCCCTCACCATTTGTACTGCCAACTCCGGTCAAATATGAAATCCAGACGTTGTCGCAGACACGGTTTTCACCATCTGAGTCGAGCATCTCTTTGTGCAATGACTCAGTCGCAGGGTCGTCACCGATGTAGTCGAACGTCTCGACCTGAGCGTGCCCTTCCATATTGGATTGGCCTGCTAGGACATAGACCTGAAGCGGTTCCCCTGCTGCAACTTCAACGCTGCCGAGCAAGCATCCTGCAAGAACTAAATAAACAGTGTGTGTCTGTAGCTTCATGGTGGCACCCTCCCGCAAACTGTGGATCGTCATTCATAATCTAGCAACGCACAGCAACGCCTGTGAATCAGGCACTGCTACATGCACACAGTCAGTTGTAGAAAATGATATGCCGTGAATTGTCAGTCGGATTGGTTTAACAATTGAACGCCGGATCGAATCAACATGAACGCACCACAGAGGGACACCGTCGCCAAAATGGCGTAGCCGACCTTCCACATGGTGATGCCTGGGTATTCGAAAGAGGCGAGAAAACCAAATGAACAAAATGCTGCAAAGAAGAACAGTAGTGCGCCAAATACAATTCTCATTCATCACTCCACAGGGTGCAGCTGCAAATCAGTACTTAACCCAACAAGACCTCTGTAATTGAGGCAATGATAGCGTTTTTTATTGATCTATACTAAAATACGTGTACAACTTGAATCTGCGCGGCTTCTATTTCGCCCGCGCGTGAGGAGAACCATGCGCTTTATCTGCACTTCTATCGTGGCCACGTTGGTATTGGCTGGAACAGCCTTCGCCGAAACTCACACTGTGTTCGCAAACGACATCTCATTTTCACCAGATGCTATTGACGTAGCGCCGGGCGACACCATCGTCTGGCAGTACAGCAGTGGCTATCCCCATACTGTCACGTCAGGTGTTGCCTGTACTGCAGATGGATTGTTCAACGGCGAACTCCAAAACGGCGGTGACACGTTCACGTGGGAAGTACCGCTCGATGCTTCCGGCGACATCCCCTACTTCTGCGAACCCCATTGCCAAGCGGGCATGACCGGCGTCATCGGGGTTGCTAATCCCGTGTGCGAACTGACTCGGCCGGACGTCGAGGGGCCGTACTGGACTCCAGGCTCACCTGAACGCTCGGATCTGCGCGAGCCGGGCGACAGCCCTCTGCTCACACTCAACCTGTCGGTAGTTGATCAGGACTGCGTGCCTGTGCCGGACGCGTGGATCGATATCTGGCATGCCGACTCGGATGGCAACTACGACAATGGTGGCTGGGGATATCGCGGACACCACTTCGCCAACAGCGCGGGACACTCGCTACTAGAGACTGTGATTCCTGGCTTGTATCCGGGCCGCACAAGCCACATCCATGTGAAGGTCCGTGGCGCCACGCCGGCCATCTTTACAACGCAGTTGTACTTTCCAAATGTGCCCGAGAACGATAGCGACTTCTTCTACCACCCGGATCTTGAGGTTGCCATCCTCGACGTGGATCCTGACGGCAACATGATCGCCGAATTCGAATTCGTAATCGAGCACACGAATACCTGCCCAGCAGATCTTGATAGCGATGGGGTAATTGGCGTGGATGACTTGCTGGCGGTGCTGGGTGCCTATCAACAGAATGCCAACGGTGATTGTGATGGTGATGGCGACACCGATGTCGATGACATTCTGATCCTGATCTCTACTTGGGGCGCTTGTCCGTAGTAGTCCGCCACAACCGCACAACCGCACAACACCTCCGTATTCAA
>CAVOCO010000054.1:0-7273 GCA_963694215.1 Phycisphaerae bacterium | reverse complement strand
CAGTACATAGTCGGACACCCAAATTGGGATCGGCTGCCCTGTAGCAGGGTGCGTGACATGAAGACCAAGTGCGTGGCCGGTCTTGTTCTTGCCATCGGCCATGCGATCTACATCAGACCGTGCCCGTGCTGTGTCGACATAGTCTTGAATAGCCTTGGCGTCACACTCGGCGGTCGGATCCTGCAGCGTCGCATCGACAAGTGGGTGCTCGGGGGCAAGCACCATGAAGGTGACGCCATGAAGCGTATCGGGCCTGGTGGTAAATACTTCGATTTCACCAGCATGTTCAACAATTGAAAATCGCAGATCAGCGCCTTCGCTGCGGCCGATCCATGCCGTCTGCTGCACACGTGTTGATTCTGGCCAGTTCAGTTCTGATAGTGATCCAAGAAGCCGCTCTGAGAACGCGGTGATGCGAAACATCCACTGTTGAAGTGGACGCCGGGTCACGGGGAATTGGCCTCGTTCGGATCGGCCATCGATAACTTCTTCGTTGGCGAGCACTGTGCCAAGTTTGGGACACCAATTGACGGTTTGTTCATCAAGGTAGGCCAGTCGGTGGTTGTCAATGATGTCACGCTGCTCGATCTTCGAGAACTCCGACCACGTCTTGCCCTGTGTAATTGGCGTGGTCCATGTCATGCAGCCATCTTGGTCAAAGGACGCTTCGCCCGCCTCAATTGCTGCTACGAGTTCGGAGATGGGCCGCGCTCGTTCAATTCGGTGGTCGTACCACGATGACCATGCTTGCAGCCAAATCCACTGCGTCCACTTGTAGTAGTCCTCGTCAATGGTCGCAAACTCACGATCCCAGTCGTACGAAAAACCAAATCGTTGGAGTTGTCGCCGGAACGTGTTGATCGCAGTTGTCGTTGTTTCGCGTGGGTGGACGCCTGTAGCAATGGCATACTGCTCGGCGGGCAGGCCGAACGCGTCCCAGCCCATTGGGTGGAGCACATTGTCGCCTTGCATTCGACGAAACCGACTGATGATGTCCGTGCCGATGTACCCAATGGGGTGTCCAACATGTAGCCCGGCCCCGGACGGATAGGGGAACATGTCAAGGCAGTAGAACCGCCGAGCCGTTGGGTCGAATCCATCGTCACCTGGGTTGAGTGTGCGGAATGCACTCGTCTGGGCCCAGGCCTGCTGCCACCGGTCTTCAATGATTTCTGCCCGCTGAGCTGAATAGCGGTGCGCTGGCCCCGACTCAGTTGGCTCAGTCATGTCGTGTGTATTCGCCATAACGACGCAAGGTACGCGCGGAAGAGGAGCGCTGTTCCTTGTGAGCCTCGGAATGTTCCCTTTTTCAAGGTCTGGCTTCTCAGGCTTTCTTGGCGCGAAGCTTCTCAAGGTACGACATCGTCTCGCCCACGAGGTAGAAACTTCCGGTGACGCAGATCAGATCTTCTCGCCCAGAGGCCTGCGAGGCGATCTGGATGGCCTTCTCGACGGAGGGTGCTGATTGGCAGGTGCGGTTGCGGAGATTCTCAAATCGCTTCACGAGATCCTCAGGCTCTACCGCTCGCGGTTGTCCAGCGGCCTTGGTGAAGATGATCTTGTCGCCACCAATGGCCAGTTTCTCAAGATTAGCATCAACGTCTTTGTCCTCGTTGCACCCGAAGATGCAAATCATCGAATCAAAGGAGAGGTGCGATCCGATGCCACGCATGAGGGCGTGCATCGATGCAGGGTTGTGGGCGCCGTCTACCAAGATGCGTGGACGTTTCCAGACGAGATCCATACGTCCTGGGTTCTTGGTCTTGGCGAGGCCACGGAAGATGACCGACTCTTCAAATTCATCGGTCTTTCCGCCGACCATGTCGAGCGCGGCAAGTGCCAAGGCGCAGTTGTCAGCCTGATGGGATCCTGGGAGTGGCACTGGAAGGTGCATGTAGTGAATACGCTCGCCCAGCAAGCAGATTCGCATGTGAGCACCAATTTCATCGGTCACACAGAAGCGGCTGCTGAACTCAATTTCCTTACCAATGAATCGCAGTTCACAACCAACCTCTTCAGCAACCTCTCGCAGGACAGCTTCGACCTCTGGATCTTGCTTGACCGACAACGCAGGCACGCCAGGCTTGAAGATGCCAGCTTTCTCACGGGCGATCTCGGCAATTGTGTTGCCGAGCAGGTACTGATGATCGAGGTCAATTTTCGTAATCAAACAGACCGATGGCTTGAGCACATTCGTCGCGTCGAGTCGGCCACCAAGCCCAGTCTCGATAATGGCGACGTCCGTGGCCGATTCGGCAAAGTGCACGAACGACATGGCGGTGATGATTTCAAAGAAGGTGGCGCCCGGTGCGACCTTGTCGGCAGCGGCGCTGACGGTCTTGGCAAGCTTGGCAAAATCTACTTGCGATATTTTTTCGCCGTTGATAGAAATACGCTCACGGATATCCATGAGGTGGGGGGACGTGTACGTACCCGTTGTCCATCCGCAGCCAGAAAGCACAGCCTGCATCATTGCGACTGTCGAGCCCTTGCCAATTGTGCCAGCCACATGGACGGTATTGATATCGCGGTGGGGGTCCCCAAGTTCCTTGAGGATGTCCTCCATGCGTGCAAGTTTGAATGAGGCCGCATCAATTCGCCCCGGTCGCAGTCGCTCAAAGTTTGGACGCTGAAGCAGCGACTTCACCGCAGAGGGAAAGGTCTTGATGCTTGTCGCAGTGCGGACCCGCTTCGCGGGTGCTTGCTTTGGTTTGGAAGTCGTTTTTGCCGTCTTTTTGCGTGTTGTGGCCATGATGTGCGTAGGATATCAAAAACCAAAGAAGAATACAAATTAAGAGTTGTAAGTTGTTGCCATATAAGTACTTGACTGGTATTTTTCAATTCTGCCAACACGTAATTTGGCCGTCCGGTAGGATTCTCCAGACATGTATCTCGCAATTGACCGCATTCTGATTGATCGTGATTCAATCGCCGATCGAGTTGAGCAACTTGGCGACATGCTTGTAGCCGATCTTGCCCTGATCGCTGATGCAGGCCAGCTGATGGTTGTGCCGGTGATGACCGGGAGCTTGTTCTTCACGGCTGATTTACTACGACAGTTGCCGCTTGCGTTCCGCATTCAGCCGGTGACCATGTCGTCCTATCCCGGAAAAAGCACGACCAGCCAAGGCATCAAAGAAATGTCGCCCTTGCCTGGTGAGATTGAGGGCAAGACAGTTCTTGTCATCGATGACATTCTCGACTCTGGCCGGACGCTTGATCATTTGCGCGGGGCCATGCTCAAAGCCGGCGCCGCTGATGTTCGATTCTGTGTTCTGCTTCGCAAAGATGTGCCGCGGCCCATAAAAGTGGACTGCCATTATGTTGGCTTCGATATCCCAGACGCCTTTGTTGTGGGATACGGACTGGACTACGACGGCCTCTATCGCAACGTGCCAGATATCGCGGTGCTCAACGAAGAGAAACTGCGCCACTAAACCGGGCTTGGCACGGTCTCAAGAATCTGCTGCATAAGTCGCCGCGCGGTCAGCGTGTCGCCCTCGTGCATGGTCGACCGACTAATAATGCGGTGAGCGCAGACAGGAAGGGCATTAAAGACGATGTCTTCTGGAATGCAGTAGTCGCGGTTTGCGAGAAAGGCGGTGGCCCTAGCCGCTTGAGCAAGTGCCAATGACCCACGCGGGCTCACGCCGATTTGGATGTCATCGTGTGTTCGAGTAGCAGTTGCAAGGGCAATGATGTATTCAACGAGCGACTGTTCGAGCCGGACGGCGTCTGTGGCCTCTTGCAGCATTGACACGTCGTCCGGATTCAAAACACTGGCTAGTGTTCGGAGTTCACGTCGCGCGGGTTGCTGCTCAATGACGCGAGCCTCATCGGGCGGGGCTGGGTATCCGAGGCTGATTCGCATCAAGAATCGATCAAGCTGATTCTCGGGAAGGAAGTAGGTTCCCTCAAACTCATAGGGGTTCTGCGTTGCGACCACCATGAATGGGCTCGGAAGTTCATGCGTCGTGCCATCGACCGTCACCGTTGACTCGGCCATGGCCTCAAGGAGCGCCGACTGCGTTCGTGGTGTGGCTCGGTTGATTTCGTCGGCAATCACAATGTTGTGGAAGATCGGCCCGGGCTGAAATCGAAACTCGCTGCGGTCGCGGTCGTAGATCGTGATGCCTGTGACGTCGCTGGGGAGTAGATCGGGCGTGCACTGAATGCGTGACATAGAGCCACCAACGCTCTTGGCGAGTGATCGGGCGAGTACCGTCTTGCCCACGCCTGGCACATCTTCAATAAGCAAGTGGCCACGGCTTAGCAGGCAGGCGATCACACGATCAACCGCGGCGGCATTGCCGAGAAAGACAGAAGTGATATTCTCACGGAGTTGATTCAGAATCTGAACGTGCATGACGGCTGCCATGATATAGGCCGACCGTCGTTCGAGTTTCAAAGTGGCCTGTAGAGGAGCACATGTGAATCGTATTCCCACCATGTTGATGGGGGCTGATGGGCCCGAGCATCTTGCTGGTCGCCGCGTGGCGAAATCAGTGGAGTGTTTGAAGTGCCACTACGACTTGAATGGGGCCAATGCAGTTGGTCGATGTCCAGAATGCGGGTTGCCGGTGCCATTCTCACTTGCGGGATCGATTGATCCGATTGTGCACAAACTTTCGCCCATTCCCAACCCAATCGCGGTTGGCCGGGGCCTCTTTTTGGCCACTGTTGTCTTGGCGCTGTACGCGACCGCGACATTCATGTGGGTCTGTTTTACCGTGGCGATGGCCTTTCGTCGAGACAACGTGCTCGATTCACTCAAGACATTTCGCATTGATCGATTTCAAGGCGTTTGGTGGGTATTGGCGCTCGCCATGTTGGTGTGCGGGGTCTTGGCGATTTGGAGTTTCAAGCCCCAGCAGCGTGGGCGCGTGCCAATTGGGACGACAAGGTCACTCGTCTTGTTTACGTCAGGCTTGCTTCTCTTGACGCTCGGGGGGGCCTTGATTCCGCTCACTGGTGGTCGCTCGATACTCGGCCTGTGGTTGCTCGCCGCTTCGCCTGCCATGACCTTGCCGGGCCTCGGGCTGATGCTCGTTGGATTCCGAGGCATTCTGATTGAAGTGGGGCAACGCTGCCTGACGTTTCGGCGGGCCAAGGTTCGGCGTCAGCGTATTCCGCCACTACTTGCCGCCCTTGGGCTGTTTGGCGTGGCGTGGACAGGCTTTCTTGTTGGTATTCAGACGCAGAGCGAGGCGTTCATTGCCATCGCTATGGCAGTTGGATTACTTGCCTTGGTCTTCGTGCTCGTGGGGTGTTGGTACCTCCTTTTGAATGCGTGGTGGATTCGCGGGGCGTTAAGAGCCCCTCCTGAGCGATTGCGGATGCTGTTGACTGCAGCTGAGCCATCTTCACATGCTGCCAACGTGGCAGGGGAATAGACTTCGTTTCGGCCAGCAGGGCGGCATCTGGGCCCACCGTCAGCTTACAAATCGCCATTATTTGATCTAAAATAGGAATTTCACACTTTGGCGCGCCAGTTGCGGGGAGTCTTAATCGCTTCGGCACCGGCCTGTGGCCCGCGGAGCGTGAGAGAAGGATTATTTAGGTTTAAGGAGAAGCCCTATGGCCGCCAAAGAACTGGCCTTTGATACAGATGCCCGCAAGGCATTACTGAGCGGAGTTGAGAAACTCGCCGCTGCTGTGAAATCGACCCTCGGCCCCCGTGGTCGCAATGCTGTGATTGACAAGTCATGGGGCGGCCCAACCGTCACCAAGGACGGCGTCACCGTGGCAGAAGAAGTCGAACTGCGTGACAAAGTTGAAAATATGGGTGCTCGCCTTGTGCGAGAAGCCGCAAGCAAGACCAGTGACGTCGCCGGCGACGGCACCACGACTGCCACTGTGCTCGCCGAAGCAATCTTCCGGCGTGGGCTGCGGCACATTGCCGCTGGCGTCGATGCCAACGCGCTCATTCGCGGCATGAAGGCTGCAGTGGACACGGTCGTCGAAGAAATTTCGGCCATGTCTCGACCAGTCGAAAACGACATCAAGGCAGTGGCAACGATCTCCGCGAATAATGACGTCGAGATCGGCCGCATAATGGCCGACGCCTTTGCCAAGGTTGGCAAGGATGGCGTGATTACCGTTGAAGAAGGCAAGGGTCTTGAGACCGAGATCGACGTCGTCGAAGGCATGCAGTTCGATCGTGGCTACCTCAGCCCCAACTTCGTGACTGATGCTGAAAAGATGGTTGTTGAACTCAGTAAGCCACTCATCTTGATCCACGAAGACAAGATCGACAGCGTGCAGAAGATTGTGCCGCTGCTCGAGAAAGCTGTTGAGGCCAAGAGGCCGCTGCTGATTATTGCCGAGGACATCACCGGCGAAGCACTTTCAACGCTGGTGATCAACAAGCTTCGCGGTGTCGCTCAGGTGTGCGCCGTCAAGGCTCCGGGCTACGGCGATCGGCGCAAGGCCATGCTTGGCGATCTTGCCGTGCTACTTGGCGGCGAGGCTGTGATGAAGGACTTGGCAATGGACCTTGATAAGGTCACCTTGTCGCAGCTTGGACGAGCAAAGAAGGTTGTCATTGACGGCAACACCACGACAATTGTCGAGGGTGCTGGTTCGACCGCTGATATTCAAGGCCGAGTCGATCAGATTCGGCGTGAAATCGATGCCTCAGACAGCGATTATGACCGCGAAAAGCTCCAAGAACGTTTGGCCAAGCTCAGTGGCGGCGTTGCACAAATCAACGTTGGCGCAGGCAGTGAAGCCGAGCTCAAAGAGCGAAAAGCTCGCGTTGAAGATGCGTTGCACTCCACCCGCGCTGCAGTTGAAGAGGGTGTGGTTCCAGGTGGCGGCGTGAGTTTCATTCGCGCTTCAGCTTCACTTGGCGCTACCCGCAAGCGACTGAAGGGTGACGAGAAGTTTGGTGTCGACATGATTCAGGATGCGCTAAGTGTTCCGCTTCGCACCATCGCTGACAATGCAGGCCAGAAGGGCAGTGTTGTTGTCGCTCGTGTTGCAGAGGGCGAAGGATCATTTGGATACAACGCGCTCGCTGACACCTACGGATGTCTCTATAAGGACGGCGTCATGACGCCTGCCAAGGTCGACCGAACTGCGTTGCAGAACGCGGCCTCTGTCGCCGGCTTGTTGCTCGCATGTGACTGCATCATTACTGAGACACCTGCCGATGATGAATCAGCCGGTGCTCCAGGAATGGAAGGCATGGATCCAATGGGCGGCATGGGCGGCGGAATGGGTGGTATGCCTGGAATGGGCGGCATGGGCGGCGGAATGGGCGGAATGGGCG
>CAVOCO010000053.1:0-7329 GCA_963694215.1 Phycisphaerae bacterium | reverse complement strand
CAGCTTGCCGCTGCTCTGAAGTGGTGCCGGAAGCAGACCGAACCTAAAACTGTAGTCACATTTGTCTGTGACCATGGCTCCAAATACCTCGACCGCATGTTCAACGACTATTGGATGCGTGACCAGGGCTTTATCGAGCGCCCAGCGACCAATGATCTGCAAGACCTAATTACCAGGCGGCATGCCGAACATGAAGACTACACGCTGCTTCCTGATACGCCCCTGATGCAAGCCGTCAAGATGATGCGGCTCTATGACGTCAGCCAGATGGCTGTGCTTAACCAAGGCGGCGAACTCGAGGGCATCCTTGATGAGTCCGACATCTTGCTCGCCATCACGCGAAATGCTGAAGCATTCTCGCACCCTGTCTCGAAGTACATGACGCGCAAACTCAAAACCGTGTTGCCAACTGACTCAGTTGACACGCTCTTGCCAATCTTTCAAGCCGACCGTATTGCCATTGTTGTCCAGGGTGATGAATACCTTGGACTCATCACACGAATAGATCTCATTAACTACTTGCGAAATCGGATGGCCACCTGACTATGAGTATTGAATCCAACCGACTTGCCACGATGGCAGTACACGCCGGACAAGCACCATGCCCCACTACCGGAGCGGTCATGCCGCCAGTCTATCTGAGCTCAACCTATGCTCAATGCTCGCCCGGAGAGCATCAGGGCTACGAGTACACCCGAAGCCACAATCCCACGCGATATGCGCTTGAGCGGTGCATCGCCCGGCTTGAGGGGTCCAGGCTCACAGAACAAGACGATGCTTCTTTTGGCGGCTTTGCATTCTCCAGTGGACTCGCAGCCATCTCGTGCCTGCTCGACACGTTGACCGCAGGCGATCACGTACTTGCCATGGACGATCTCTATGGCGGCACTCATCGCCTGTTTGGAAAGGTCCGAACACGTTCGCAAGGATTACAATTCAACTTTGCCGATCTATCAGATCCAAACGCTATCGAAGCAGCCCTCACAGATAAGACGCGTTTGATCTGGGTGGAGTCGCCGACAAACCCAATGTTGAAGTTGGCTGACCTCTCAGCAATCGCCACCATCGCCCGCGAGCGTGGCATTATGACAGCGTGTGACAACACGTTTGCTACGCCAATACTTCAACGACCAATTGAATCTGGATGTGATGTCGTCATGCACTCGGCCACCAAGTACCTCGGTGGACACAGCGATGTCGTGGGTGGCATTCTTGTAACTGCCGATGCTGCAAAGGCGGAGCTCATCAGATTCCATCAAAATTCAGTGGGTTCGATTCTCGGGCCGTTTGACTCATACCTTGCCCTGCGTGGCATCAAGACGCTCGATCTTCGAATGCGGCAACACTGCGCATCGGCGCACACCATTGCGACCATGCTTGAGACGCATCCCCGCGTCAAACGTACGATCTTCCCGACGCTTCCAAGTCATCCTCAGTTTGCGATTGCGCAGCGACAGATGATGCTTAATGGCGTGCCAGCAGGCGGCGGCATGATCACCATTGACCTTGATACTGACCTTGCCGGCTCACGTCGGTTCCTCGAGGCCGTTCGAATCTTCACGCTCGCCGAGTCGCTCGGCGGTGTCGAGTCGCTCGTTAATCACCCCGCCATCATGACACACGCCTCACAGTCTGCGGAGAACCGCGCTGCCCTCGGCATAGTCGACTCGCTGGTTCGACTTTCTGTTGGCATTGAGGACACACAAGACCTGCTCGATGATATCGAGCAGGCACTTGATCAAATCTAGAAAGTCAATTGCCATGCCACTCTATGAATACCGCTGTGTTGAAGATGGATCTCTTATCACTCTGCTGCGATCCATGGCAGAAGCTGACGACTCAGTAATTGACCCAGCAAGCAAGGGCCGCAGTTTTGAGCGTGTGCAAAGCCTGTTTTCCGTCGATGCGGCGGACACGCCGCAACCGCGACAAAGCGGCGGTGGATGCTGCGGCGGCGGGTGCGGCTGCAGCTAAGGTGTGAGCACTACCCGAAGTGGCGTTTGGGTACTGAGACAGTGGCCGCTGGCGTTACATAATTGGGCAGTTCCTGCATTGCTTTGGCTTGCTCGTTCTCGCGACGAATGGCCTCACGCAATTCCTTGCGGTGCACACAGATCGTTGTGGGCGCATCGATTCCGATACGCACCTTGTCCCCTCGAATGTCAACGACGGTAATTTGAATGTCTTCGCCAATGACGATAGATTCGTCTCGGCGTCGGGACAGCACAAGCATGCTGTGACTCCTCTATTATTGTTGGGGGATCAGGCGGACACACATTCCAGCGGAACTGGCTGCTGCACACGAGCGATTTCCCATCGCGTAGTCCATCGCTGGTCAGACAGCACAATTTGCATGCCGCGGCGATTGCGGAGATTGACAACGAGCGGGCCCTGGAGATTGGCCGTCAATGTCTCGTCATACTTGTTCACAATCACAAACACACGAGCATCACCGACTGCATCAAGATCCAGCACGTCCATATGTTCACGACGAACAGTGGCCTCGTACTCATCACACCAGCGGGCGGGGTCTGTGACCACAAAGGCCAGCTCCGGTGAATCCACGGACTGAAGCCAATAGAAGATCCCGTCTTCATCGGGCTGCAAGAGCGCGAACCGCGTATAACTGGAGAATCCAAGTAGTCCGGCCGGGAAGTCCAAAAGGCGATCATTGCCGACTTCAACCGTACCGAAACGAGTCGTTTGGACGTGCATGGGCTCGTCCCTCGTGGCCAGCGCTTCCTGCGACTTCGCCATTTTTGGCCAAGCAGACATCCTGTCTCTCTCACTACGATTCCAGCCACAGCGAATCGTAGTAACACCGGCGTGTAAATCGTCACATGCCGGCGGTCCTTCTTCGGCCCAACCATGCCTTGCTCTCCAACCATCTGCGATGTTCGTCTATGGTCCGAAAAAACAGCGGCGGTGTGTGCGGTATCAACACCTGGGCTGAGATCCAAACACTAGGTCCGCAAACTTCCCAGCCGAGCGAGCGCAATTGGCAGCAGCACAAGAACCGGCAAAGCTGAGCCCAGAAGCGGCGTCAATCCCGGTATTGGAACAAGCATGATGCCGGCTGCTGTGAAGTAAATCGGCAACACGACGCCAGCACAGACAATGGCCTTGAGAAACAAACCACCCGGAAGGCGATCAAGAAAGAATGGAAGCCCGATCATGAGGACCAGAATATTGAGCAGTACAACCGCGAACCGAGACACAGAACTTCGACGGAGCGAGTCGGCATCCCGTGAGTCAGGCCAGTCGAGCATCTCATTGATTTGCCAGAGCGAGAGCAACCCTGCGACCTGTCCGTATCGCCGCATGGTCAACATGGTCGGCGACAAATCGGTCCCAACAGATGCCGCAGACTGCCGGGCTGTGGAACCTCGGCCATCGGCCGTGATATGAACGACTTGTCCCCCGGTGAGGTCCCACTCAGAGTCGCCATCATCCCATATAGCTGATGAGGCCCAGTACCGGCTCGTGGTTCGCCCTTGTTCGTCACGAACAATAAAGCTCGGCCTCGTCAACTCATTGGTACCCGGGTCAAATAACCCCGCTTGGAGCAACATGCCCGAGGCATCATCTGTGAATTTGATTGGAAATGCATCTACTGATTCTTGGTTTGCATGTTTATGCGTTCGCAGAAGAAGCGACGCAATATTCGGCAAGATGAATTCTTGATTGAAGATCTGCAACACGCCCAGTCCAATGGACACAGCCACAAATGGCATGGCGATACGTCGAAGGCTGACACCACTGGAAACAATCGAGACAAGCTCTCGATACCGACTCATTTGCGCCAGCGTGAAACACGCTGCCCCTACAACCACAATGCCGTAGAGCCACGCGTAAAACTGAAAGATCTGAGGAAGATGATAATTTGCGGCAAACCCAAGCGCAACAATGAGACGCCACCACCATGAGTCGTCTTCACCAAGATAATCATTGGCAAGCTGCATAAACTCATCAAGATTTAAGATGATGTCGATGGTCGCGGCAAAGAGATACAGGGCTGAGAACAACAAGACGAAGTTCAACAGGACTCTACCCACGATGTAGCGATCAATTCGATTCATGTGTTAGTGCCGCGCCAGTCTCCGCCACCCAATGGCAATGATGATGAGCAATACCACGTTGCCACTCCACATCAACACGATTCCGCCGAGGACATCACCTTGCCGTACGAATCCGCTGCCGCCAGAAATGACCACCAAGTTCAAAAGTGCTGGCACAAAGGCAACGAGATAGACAGAGAGCGGCTGAGCGCTTCGCATATTGAGCGCCAAGATCGCTCCGAGCAAGGGCAACAAGCCCGCAGTCGCTGCAACGGCCCAGCGACGCCACAGCCTGCTAATGACCTGCCCATGCAAACTCTTTGTGTCGTTTTCAATACGGTCGAGTACTCGGCGAACTTCTTGAACCGACTCTGCCGCTTGACCTCTCGCAAGAAGTTCCTCCGATGTTTCGTTCGCTGGAGCTCCGCCGACATCAAGGGGTTCAATATTGCCGACCAGTACGGTGGCGCGATGATTTGGGCGATCTGTATGAGGAGGATCTTTGACCGTCACATCGTGCATATCAAGCACGAGCCGGCGATCCACCCCGCCAAATCCACCATCCTCAACCGAAATGCGTGCGTTCTGAGGAAGGAACACGCGGAGTGTGGCACCGCTTCGATCTAGTTCAGTAACAGTCACCGGATTCGCAGTCGAGCCCTTCAGTACTCCATGCTCTAAGGCTGCTGCATCAATGCGCCACTGATGGCCGGTTTGATCGGCGACATGAAAGTCCACATGGCCGACAGTGCCAAGCTCAACGCCAATGGCCCTCCGCTGCGCTGCTTGCCGCAATTCATCTTCGAGCGTGTCGTACTGCGCCGCGATTAATGGATACCGAGCAGGATCAGCATCAACTGCAAGCAGCTCCGACCGCGTCATTGCCATTGGCTCGGTTCGCTCTGGCAGCGGGACGGGCATGGCATGCGTTGGTTCAAGACGAGGAAAACCACGCAGGCTTCCAGCTGCGGCATCCCATGACACCGCGTCGTCCATGGCAAGTCGAATGAGCACGATGCCTTCACGTTCGTACAGATCCAGGACAGCTGCAGCCGCCGATACATCTGACTCGATGCCGCCACCAGGGGCGATCTTGGCAGCCACCATTCGACGCAGCTCAATACGCTCGTCTGCATCTGAATCTGGCGGATTCGGTACGACCCGCATGGACTCAGCCCATATTTCCATGTCCCCAAACCTCACCGGCTGCCCGCGATCTACAGCATGGGCCATCATGGCTGTGAGGTCTCCCGCAATCACCCGCCCCATTATTGCGTAGACCCGCGGAATCGCTACTTGCACCAAGAGAACCATAATCAGCACAAGCAACACACCAAGAGCCATCACGGGCGCCAGAATGGTCCGATATCGAAAACCAGACACGGCCATGGCCATTACTTCATTATCAGTCACCATACGGTGCAGCACAATTGTGGCGCCGAATCCAGCGGCGAAGGGTAGGGCGTACTGCATCATGGGAACCATTGAAAGGCACACGTACTTCGCGGCTTGCGCGGCGGACAGCGGCGCATCGCCAGCCAATGGTTTGATAATTGCACCAAATGCAGTCACAACAGCCAACACCACTGCCGTGAAGCAGATAACGCGAAGGAGTTCACCCATACTATGCTTGTAAAACAACAGCGGCATATGGGCAGTATCCTCGACCGGGGCCACTTGTGCCAAGCCACAGCGAATTCGACTGTGCTGTTTATGCGGGCAAAAAAGATCTCAGTTTCCAACGAAGGTGCCGTGTTCACTCGCTTGGAGGGCCACCCAAACCGACGTTGAGGTGATGGCGCTTCATTCTACATCTCATGGGCATGCCCAACGACACGGCCTCACACTGCTTGAGACGCTGCTCGCTACGGCGATACTGCTCATTGTCGTAACTGCTGTCATGTCAGCGCTCTCCGCCGGACGAGCCCAATCAAACCACGCAAAGCAGGTTGTATCAGCCACTCTTGCCGCAGAAATGCTGATGGCTCGCGTCACAGCAGGCCAAAGCGAGGCATTTCTTACTGGAACTGCCTGGACCGCTCACTTTACGCATGACATTCAGGCTGGAGGCTGGAATGGCCATGCCGAGCAACCCGGGCAGATTCGGGCAGGCCGCGAAGCTGCCCTACCGCTGCTCCCAGCTGGGTACCAGAACCTCACATTGCACGTCACGACGACACACATGACACAGCTCATTCCACCACCGGTCGCAACAGCCATCGATGGTGTCGAGATCTCAGTGGCCGCCTCCACGCCTGAGAATCGAAAAATGACACGCCTTGTGCGATTTCTCCCGATGCCTCAAACGCTCGCTGGAGCAAGCCCATGAAGATTCAGCGACGCGGCATGACATTGCTTGAAGTCATGCTCGCTATTGCAGTCATGAGCATGGTGGGCCTCGGTACAACCGGCATGATGTCGGCGTTGACAACCGGCATGGTTGAACAGCATGACACACGATCATCAATGCTTCGAGCTGGGCTCTCCCAAGCTCGGCTGTCATCCTATGTCTCGCGGTCTCGCTGCTTGATCGACCTCGAGTCAAATCGGCTCGTGCTGTGGCTTGAGGATTCCGACGGCGATGATGTGATTGATGCGACCGAAGTGCGATGGGTGTCCTGGAATACCGACGTCGAAACGCTGATGATCAACTGGGTGACCGATGAGCAAGGCGACACACTGGAAGACCCGTACTCAAACCCGATCACGATTGACTGGTGGCAAGAATGGAACCGGCTCAAGCAGATTGCAGGACTGAAGCCTGGCTCACTCGATTTGGTCAGCAGTGTGGCGAACTGGACGTTCACAACAGACCAAATATTCAATCCCACCGCCCGCCGCAAAGCGGCGATGGCACGCCAAATAGTCGAAGCGATCTACGAACTGCACATTGCGGATGACCGCATCGAGCACTGCCTTGGCGACTCCATTCGAATGCACGATCCACCAGACGGAGACGCTACATGACTTGCTCTACACGTCCACGCCAACGTGGAGCTGCGCTTCTAATGGTACTTGTTGCCATGGCCACCGCCATGACGCTCGTCGTTGGCTGGCTTGGTGCCCAAGACAACTCGGCCCTGCTTGCTTCGAACGCAACCCGGGCCGCAGCGGCGCGTGCCACGGCTCAAAGCGGGCTTGAAATCGCCGTTGCCATCTTGCAATCCGAAGCGCCTTGGCAAACCGCTCACGAAGACGGCTGGATACTTCAGGGGTACGAATTTGGTACTGGCACGTTGGATCTGCGACTCATTGACGAAGCAACTGGGTT
>CAVOCO010000052.1:0-7332 GCA_963694215.1 Phycisphaerae bacterium | reverse complement strand
GAACACTTCGGTGGCCGCCTGCCATTTCAACCGCCCAACCTGTGGCCGATATGCTGATTGCACTTCATGACTGAACCACTCTTTGACATCGCTGAGCACGATCTTTCCAAGGCCTTCCTGACGCAGGCAGAGCTTGACAACCTTCTTCCACAGTGTGGTGATATGCGGCAGTTGGACCGAGTGGTCTGGATCAATGACTCAAGCACACAAGCGATCGGAATCAAAGATGTCCGTGACGATGAGTTCTGGGTAGCCGGACATGTTCCAGGGCGACCATTGCTCCCTGGCGTCATCATGATTGAGGCTGCAGCGCAAATCAGCAGTGTGTTGTATCAGTATCGACAAAAATTCGAGAGCAAGAAGTTTCTCGGATTCACCCGAGTAGACGACTGCATCTTCCGCGGGAGTGTCGAACCAGGCCAACAACTCATACTGCTTGCAGTCGAGAAGAAGTTTCAGCGGCGCCGATTTTCTTGCTATGCACAAGGGATCATTGATGGAAAAGTCATCTTTGAAGTGCAATGCACCGGAATGCGAATCTGACCAAAATTGAGTGTGTCAGAAACTCAGCTCAATGAACACGCTCGTGCCACCACCCCAAACAGGGGGGAACGGTTCACATGGCGTGGGATATGGCCTAACGCATGGCAAACAGATGATGGGGTAACCCCAACCATATCTACGCCAGCCGTATCCGTATCCGCTGCTCCAACCATTTCCGCCGCCACCCGAGGTCACAGTTGCCGGCAGGGTGTGCAGAATGACATTGCCCGCGCGATCCTTGGCTGGCTCACTAATCCCAAAGCGTTGGAGTGGACTCACAGCCGGCGTGCTCGATGCCCCCGCAGCGACCGCCGTGGTTACCGGCGGCGCAGGCATCTGAATCACAACCCTGCCGAAGGCGGCGGAGCCGATACAGAGCATCACGGACAGTGGGACAATCTTCATCACATCCCTATCCTACGTCCTCAGCGGCCTGCGGCAAGGACCAACCATGCTTGATACCCCACTCACATTCATACCGATCCTCGTCCCAAAGGTCTGGGGAGGTCAACGCCTCCAAAATATTGGCAAGCAATTGCCCGCAGGCGAGCCCATCGGCGAATCGTGGGAACTTGCCGATATGCCCAGCAAGGGTCCGTGCAGCGTAGTGGCAAGCGGCCCCTTCGCCGGTCGCACCCTCCGCCACATACTGGACACCCACCAACACGACATTATGGGGACAGTCCCACTGAACCCTCAGGGCCGATTTCCGCTGCTCATCAAGTTTCTCGATGCCTGCGAGAACCTCTCGGTGCAGGTCCATCCCGATCAAGCCTGGGCCGATTCCCATGAAGGTGCCTATCTCAAGAGTGAAGCGTGGGTCGTTCTCGATACTGACCCGGGGAGCCTCATCTGGGCGGGCGTCCAGCCCGGCACTACTGCTGAGTCGATGCAGGCTGCCCTCGACGCAGGCAGGCTGACCGACGTCTTGCAGTCTCGCCCTGCCCAGCTCGGAAGTTGCCACGACCTTCCCAGCGGAACCTGTCATGCGCTGGGTAAAGGTGTGCTTGTCGCCGAAGTCCAGACGACAAGCGATACAACTTTCCGCGTATGGGACTGGGGACGAACCGGACGCACCATGCATGTCGCAGCGTCATTGGCCTGCATCGACTTCACCACCCCACCACCTGCGGAAGTTGCGGCACCATCTGTGTCGGCTTGTGGTGTGACCGAGACCGTGCTGACCACAACGCCATGGTTCACCATGCGGCGCCTTGATACTGCATCGCCGTCTATCTGGCGTATTCCAGATACAACCGGGCCGACTGTCGCAATGTGCATAAGAGGCGACGCTCGGATTCTCGCAGCGTCCGGCACTACGCCGCTGGGCATGGGCAGCACCGTTCTCCTCCCAGCCGCCATGCAAGACACCAGTATCGAACTGGATGGGCAAACCGCCGTCGTGATTGCTGAACCGACCGCATCGGCGATCGACCAAAACTAATTGCAATGATCGGACCGGTGTTTAAGCCAATACGTCAACGATTCCCGCCACGCCAAGCAAACAAGACACGACGCCATTGAGTGTAAAGAAGGTGAGCGCGATCCGCGTAGTGCCCCATCGTTGAACGGTCGCGTGTTCGACGATCAGCAAAGCTCCCACGAACCCAACGCCGGTCAGAAACACCCACCCAAACCGGGGATCGAACCACCACGCCAGCACCAGCAGAATCACTGCAGCGATGTGCAAGATTCGGCTCACCCACAACGCGCCGCGTTCCCCAATCCGCGATGGCATTGAGTGCAATCCTTCTTCGCGATCAATCGCCACATCCTGCAAGGCGTAGATCACATCAAAGCCAGCCACCCAGCACAGCACCATTCCGGCGAGCAGCCACAGTGATGGCTCAGCAAACACGGCATCTGGGTTGATGGCCACAGCGGCCGCCGGAACACTGAACGCCAGCGACGCGCCAAGCCAGAGATGACACCAAGCCGTGAATCGTTTGAACAAGCCATAAGCGCACACCCACGCCAGTACAGGCACCGAAAGCATGAGCGGCCACGGATTCTCCGCGACCCACCAGAAACACGCCGCGATTCCTACGAATAGCAGAGACATCGCCGCGAGCATGAATCCGTACTGCTGAAGTGTTGCGGCGCCCGATGCGAGTGGTCGTGACGCCGTGCGCGGATTCCGAGCATCGATCGCGCGGTCCAGAATCCGATTGCTCAACATGGCCGCCGTGCGGGCCGTCACCATGGCCGCCACAACCAACACAATTGCCCACACAAACACATCCCCAGAAACCACCGGCGCCCCGCTACCCTCCGGCGGCCACCCCGCCATCACAGCGGCCAACACAGCAAATGGCATGGCAAACACGCTATGCGCGATCTTGATATCACTGAGCATCGGAGCGAAGAATTGAGATGTGGTCGCAGTTGAGGTCATGGACTGCGAGAATAGTACGAAGCCTGAGGCACGAATTACGCTCTCGCTGAGATTCAGGACGAAGAATCTGCCGGTTTGGCCACAGACTTGTCCACGGGGTGACTTGGCAACTTATCACCCTCCATGATCCGCCACCAAGCCAGGCCTTTGGTTCGATTGTCCCACTTCTTTGCCTGCGAAATGTCTGTTGAGTCGAAGCAAGATGGGTCAAGCACAATGGGGGCATCTGAATCGGATGACACCACGAATCCAGGCCCCATGATCAGGCCTGACCCCGCAGAGAATTGACGCGGCCCACTGACATCAAGCATGTCTCGGCCAAACGAGTGGTAAACATGACCCGCGGGCGAGATCATCTCGATCACAGTCGGCGCAATATCAATGTGACTGCCATAGAACGTCGCAGGATCCAGCCCCTGAAGTACGGCCGGGCCATAGAGAATCAGTGGTGTCTCTCGAATGAGCGGCAGAGGTGGCCGATCGTTGACGTATCGCCGCGACCAATGATCACCCGTGATAATGAATAATGACTGCGGATACTGCTGTTCGACTAATCGAACGAAGTCACCCAAACTCCGATCGGCATACCACGCATGGCCAACCGTATTCAGCCACTTCGGCGTGCACAACTCACACGGAACAGGCAAGTCTGTCGGTGCTTCGGTAACTGGGTATCCCATGCTGCTTGCATCAAGATTATAAGGCGGGTGATATGTCATTGACACAATGAGATTGAACGTCGGCTGCCCGGGATCAAGGCGATTTATGACATGATCAAAGAGTTCATCATCCTGCACACCCCACTCATCAACAAGCGAATCCTCCCGGCGAATTGTTTCGGCGCCCTCCACCACCTCGAAGCCCTGATCAACTGCTAAGTCCCCGTATCGCTGAAATGCCAAATAGGCTCCATTGAAAAATCTAGGCGTGTACCCCATCTCTTTCATCTGCGAAGCGATGGACGTGGCGTATTGGCTGCGGCTGCTAGGTTGATAGTTCGTCGTAACGCCGACTTCTGGAAACCCCGTCAAAATGCTCGTGAATGATTCGACCGAACCCCTTCCAGAAGATACAAAAAAGTCAGCTGTGACTCCACTGGCTGCGAGCTGCTTCATCTCGTCTGCAAGATGCAAGGATGAATACTCTGGCTCCATCACCCACGCATCAGCGCTCTCCATGACAATCAAAAAAATATGCTCAGGCCGCGCAATCTTTGCCCCACTTGCTTGACGCCTTGTCACTTGGTCAATCGACGTTGGAGTCGCGAGATCACCCCACGCTGCCGCAGCCTTGACTATTTCCTCTCCCTGAAGATATACCTGAAGGCCCTCCGCGGACATAAGTCGCAGGTGCAGCTGCACTGCATAGCGCAAAGCAGACAATGCATTGGGTACGACCTTGTTGAGTTCTGTGTCGGAAGTGGCAGCGGAGTCCTTGAATTGAATCGGCCTACGGCCAAATCCACCTCGACTGGCAAAAACAACGCCGACAACAAACACCATCATCAGCGCAACTCGAACCAGTGGACGAGAACTCAGCCGCAACATCCGTGGCCTGCACAACCAATTTAATCTCAGCAGATAACGAAGCCCCCAGGTCGTCAAGCCAACTACAAAGAGAAAGGCCAAGCTCAACCAACCTAGTGGATACTCGCTCCAAGCGGTCTCAAGCACCGGCCCCAGATACTCCTGCACTTGGTTGTGCAGGCCAAGGCCGAACGCAAAGTGGTTGAACTGGTCGTGAAACTCAGCAAAAAACAATGCATCGATGATTCCGACCAAGATTACCATAATGACAACAGTCGGAGACCAAACCGCTCGAATAAGCGAAGCGAGCCTGCCAGTATTCCCAAATAGACACATTGCAGAAAGAAGAACGCATGGCAGCACCAAATACATGGCAATACTCATGTCATAGCGAACACCGAGCCACGCGACGCTCGCGTACTCTGAAACACCTGAATCTGGTGACCACTGTGAATTGAATACGCCAACTAAAAGAAGCCGCTGCATCTGCATGATGAATATCAACACAAACCACAGCAGCAGATCTTGTTGAATCTGCTGAAGTGTTTGTTCCCACCGTTGGCTGGACCTAGCTTCACTCATAAGTGATCCTGTCGGCAACATCTTTTACATTCATGGCCCGTCATCATAACAACGCCGAATTGAGACGAAAAAAACGGGTAGCCCACCAACAACAACAAGTGGACCTCTGCCAAGACCACGGCATTGATCCGTTGCGTATAATGGCTCTATCGAAAAGTTGCTCACCACATGAAGATTAGCGGCTGTGGCTTTGTCAACAACGGCAATACACTTGGCTATCCATTCGTCGAGAGTATTCAGTCTGCACTGCAACTCGTCGATGAATTTGTCGTAGCCGTTGGGCCATCGAACGATGGCACACGAGAAGCAATTGAAGCAATCGATGACCCACGGGTTCGCATTATCGACACAACATGGGCGCCAGATGCGCCGCGTGGATTTGTCTATAGCCAACAGACAATGTTGGCGCTATACAACTGCACTGGAGACTGGGCACTGAGCCTTCAAGGCGATGAGGCAATTCATGAGAATGACTGCGAGTCGCTAAGGGACCTTGTTGTGGCTGCCCATTCGCAGCAGAATGTCGATGGCATCGCCCTGAAGTACCACCACTTCTATGGCAAACCCAACCTCTTGGCAACTGGCCCACAGTGGTACCGGGCAGAGGCAAGGCTGGTCCGCATGGCTGAAAGGCGAGTCATTGTTCCATCCGACGCGCAGTACCTAGTCAACATTGCTGGGCGGCGAAGGTTGTCATACCTCAAAGCGGTTCGCTCAGATGCCTACATCTATCATTACGGGTGGGTTCGCAGCCGCGATTCGCACGATAAGAAAGTGACGTCTACCGCGCAGTATTGGCAAGAGCATCGGAGCACTGCAAAACCATACGAGCAGATCGACCCACACATCTTGAAGGGCTTTGCTGGCACTCACCCCGCGGCCATGGCGCCGTGGCTTGAATCGTCTGCCAATCGAACGTTCGAGCGTGACCCACACTATGTACTGACACGAAATGACCGCAAGCAACGATTCAAAGCCAGAATTGAACAGCTCACACGCATGGACCTCTCGTGCACGCACTTTCGCCCTGTCCGCCTCAGTCACAAGGTGTAACGGTCAACACTAAGATACCAGCTGCCCCATGCAAGTCATCGACTAAGGCGCTGCACTACTGCCCGCTTCTGCGAACGGCAATGCACTGCCCTCCATGATCCGCCACCAAGCCAGCCCGTTTGTACGGGCATTCCACCGCTTGGCAGACTGAATGACAGTGACATCTGTGGACAACTCATCAAACTCGATGACGCGATCAGTACCGGTGTCGATGACAAACCCATCACCCATGACCAAGCCTGATCCTGCAGAAAATAGATGCTGCTGATCATGGCTCAGCATGTCGCGGCCAAATGTCCAGTACTCATGCCCTGAGTCTGCAATCAACTCGATAAGCGTCGGGGCAATGTCTATGTGTGATCCAAAGAACGATTCCGTATCAAGTTCGCCAAGGACACATGGCCCATACATCACCAGAGGGGTCTCACGGATCAGTGGTAGCGGCGGCCTGGCTGTCACATACCTGCGAGACCAGTGATCTCCGGTAATGACAAAGAGGGCATCAGGATAATCTTGCTCCACTGATCGAACAAAATTGCCCAAACTCTTGTCCGCAAACCATACATGTCCAACAGTTTGCAGCCACCTGTCACTGCACATTTCACATGGCACTGAAAGGTCCGTTGGAGCAGTCGTCACCGGATACCCCAACGCATACACATCTAAATCGTAAGGCGGGTGATAGGTAGTTGAAACAACAACATTAAATGTTGGTTGAGCTCCATCAAGGGATGCAATGACATGATCAAACAATGCATCATCCTGAACCCCCCACTCATTGGTAACAATGCCTTCGCGACGAATCGCCTCTGCCCCTTCTACCACCTCGAATCCCTGCTGCTGAGCGAACTCGCCGTATCGCTGAAACACCAAGAAACTCCCCTTAAAGAAGCGATGCTGATAGCCAATCGCCTTCATTTGCGCGGCGAGCGATGTCTTATAAAGAGATGTACTGTTGGGCTGGTAGTTCGTCGTGACACCCACCTCGGGCAATCCTGTCACAATGCTGGCTACTGACGCGATAGACCCCCCGCCCGCCGACACGAAGAAGTCTGCTGAAATGCCACGGCTGGCAATATCAACGAGTTGATCGCTGAGGTGCAGTGATCTAAAATCTGGTTTCATAGCCCATGAGTCTGCGCTCTCCATGATGATCAAGAAGACGTGCTGTGGCCGAGCAATTTTCGACCCGCTTGCCACGCGGCGAGTCACGTCGTCAACCGAAGAAGGGGC
>CAVOCO010000051.1:0-7343 GCA_963694215.1 Phycisphaerae bacterium | reverse complement strand
CGGCGCTTAGTGGCACTTGTGGGTTAGTCGGCCACCATCAGGGTTACTCCCAAAGCACCAACCGGTGGGAGTACGACGCAGGCCATAGCAAGGGTCCAAGCTTTCCATGCGGGAAGTCTCTGCATGATGCCTCGTATCTTGATCCAGATCACCAACGCAACAAGAATGACAACAAACCCTGCGCATGTGCAGGAGAAGAATATGATTTCATTGATGTTTCCTTCCATGAACATGATGGATATTGCGGCCAGGAACGGGAAGAGCGAACCCACGAGCGAGACTGCAAGTGCAATGAGCCCTGTGATCCAAGCGGCGGCATCGTGCTTCGCAATGCCGACTCCGAGCATCAGACGTTGTTGACACAATGGGCATCTGTCAGCAGGGGCCTCGTGAATATGCTTGCGGCACTTTGGGCAGCGTCCACCAATCCGCTCGAGCCATGTGTTGAGTAGGTCACCTTCCATCACATGAGCCCGCCTCGTTCAACCGCCACTGTCCCCATAACCACGGAGGCCAACAAGAAGAACAGCAGGACCCACTTTCTGATGTCGCCCCGCTTTGAATTGAATGTGATTGTGTCTCGGTGTCGTATCCAAAACACGATGCACCCACAACACATCGCAAGGAGTATCGTGTTCCACGCCCGCTCATAGTTGCTCAAACCTGCCACGATGGATACGAACGCAATGACCAGCGAAAGCGCGCTTAGTCCACAGAGGCCGAGCAAGAGCGATACATACCAACGGAAATCAGTATCGATATCGAGTTGCACACGAAATTCAATATCTAGCCCACACTCACCGCACCGCATGCCGGTAGCGCCTGACAAGTTGTGGTTACAGGACGGGCAATGCAGTTCAGATATTCGAAGTAGCTGCGCCGAGAAGGCTGAGTCATCGAGAAATTTAGTTGGCCTCGTCATGTTGTAAGGGTATTCTAATTTTGATTCCCCATGAAATATGCCACATGTTCGCCGCACGAAATTGAAACCAAGAAGGCGAAGTCGGCCATCCCAGCATCGACGCACGCCGAAAGTGGACGTTAAAACCTTTGCTATCTGAACCGTAGTGTTGCCACTGGCGAACGCAAAAGTGGTCAGGACCCGAGATGATGATCAACCTCTTAGACCTGAATCCTAGGGTCGACCCAAGCGTACATCACGTCGACGGCGAGGTTGAGTATGACCAGTAGGGCGGCGTAGACCAGGACGACGCCCATGATCATGGTGAGATCTTTGCTAAGTACGGCATCAACAAAATGCATGCCCAGGCCCGGGATGGCAAAAACTTTTTCGATAACAAAAGATCCTGTCAATGCGGCAGCTGTGGCGGGGCCGAGATATGAGAGCACCGGCAGCAGCGCGTTGGGCAGGACGTGGTTCATAACAACGACACGCTCAGACACGCCCTTGGCGCGAACGGTTCGGATGTAGTCCGCCTGCATTTCTTCGAGTACACCTTGCCGCGTGAGCCGCGCAATCCACGCAGAAAAAGGCAAACTGAGCGCAACGGATGGAAGTATCAGATGCGACAGTGTGCCCCATCCACCAACTGGGAACCACTGCAGCCAGACCCCGCCAATAAGCAGTAGGGCTGTGCCAATTACGAAAGCAGGCACGCTGACTCCAATTACACTGACCGATCCCGTGAGGCGATCAACCCACGTGCCCGGGCGAAGGCCGCCCAGTGTGCCAGCTGATACTCCAATGAGAAGCGCTAGCAAGATGGCTGCAATGCCAACGGTCATGGATACTGGTAATTGACCTGTGATAATCTCATTGACCGACCAGTTTTCATGGCGAAGGCTGGGGCCAAAGTCAATCACGGCCGTGTTTCCGTTTCCAAGTAGCCAGTTCACGCCGGTGATGTCACCGAGGTATGACCAATAGAAGGTCCATGGGTCATCAAGATTCCACTGCGACTGCATGGCTTCTGCAATAGCGGCAGGTGGACGACGCCCCTCGTCTTTCTCAAGTGGGTTTCCTGGAATAAGCCACGCGAGCGCAAACGTCAGCGTGTACACCGCGAACAAGATGATTGGAATCTGCGCGACCCGCGAGATAATGATGCGCTGCATCGGGCTCATTGATCGACTCCGTCTTGTCTGTGGATATCACCGATGTATTGAATGAGTCGTGGGTGGGTGGTCATACCACCGAGCGCCTTGGGGTCATGCATCGTGACTTCAACAAGCTGGCAAATTGGAAGCAGGGGCAGGTGTACTTCAAACAACTCACGTTCAATGTCCGCGAGCATGTCCATGCGAGTTGCTGGATCTGTTTCGGCCGCCGCGGCGTCAAGTTTGGCGTCGATGTTTGGGTTGCTAAATTGGCGGTCATTATTGCCATTGGTGCTGTGGAAGAGTTCAAGAAACGTTGTTGGATCTCCCCAGTCTCCATACCAGCGTCCTCGGGCGACCATGAAGTCGCCGTTCTTGAGATCGGCGCCAAACGACTTGCTGTCTTGTCCACTCAGAGTTACTTCGACACCAAGCGCCTCTTTCCATTGACTCCGCAGCGCCGTGGCGATGCGACGATTTCTGGATGAAGAGGTGGTGTACTTGATATCAACCGATGGAAACGATGTGCCCATTGTGTCAGTGAGTGCGCCGGAATCATTTAGCGACCAACCTGCATCAGCCAGTTCGCGTAAGGCTCGCACGCGATCAAATCCCAATCCTTTTGGCGGTGAGTAGCCGGCAATGGACCCCTTGGGTGTGAACGACCCAGTGATTGGTTCGTGCAAACCAGTGACGTGATCGACAATCGTCTGTTTGTCAGTGGCGAGCGCAAAGGCGCGGCGAACACGCTCATCGTGAAATGGATTCGGTTTTCCGTTTGCCAGCGTGTCGCCGCAGTTGAAACTATAGAAGTCGGTGCCGAATGCTGGGATGGCATGAATCGAGCGCACCAAGATGTCGGTATCGAGTGGGTTGGCGGCTTTGGCTTCGAGAAGATCTTGCCGCACATCGGCAGACACACCAGTCAGCCAATCAACCTCGCCGCTTCGAAAGGCAAGTAACGCTGTATTTGGATCTGGGAACGATCGGACCAACACACTCTTTATCTCACCAGAATGGTTTGCGTGTGTGTTTGGAACCAGTCGCAGATCGCGCCGGTATCGCCACTGGTCAAGCACATAGGGCCCATTGCTCACCATTGTGCCCGGTCTCGCCCAGTGGTGGTCAGGCTGCAGCCGACCGGTCTCTGGAATAAGCGTGACGAACTGACGATCGTCCCACGGCGGCGGCGTGGTCGCGTGGTGATCGGGCCACCCTTCAACAGCTGGCCGATAGACCGGCATCATGGGGGCAAAGGCAAGAAGATCGAGCAAATACGGAAGCGGGTGAGTGAGGCGTATTTCTAGCGTGTGGGTATTAAGTGCCGTGATGCCAACGGTGTCTGCAAAGTGGTGTTCGGTTTCATCCATCAGCACTTGCGCAGCGCCGGGTGATGGGGTGAACTGGGCGAGCGCATCTGCGCGCCAATCCCAAAACGCTTTGGCGCCATCGACAGCAAATAGAAGATTGGAATAATCTGCTGCGGTATCAGGCAGCAGCAGGCGTTGCCATGACCACACAAAATCGTCTGCTGTGACTGGCGTGCCGTTTGACCACCGCGCGTCTTGATCGAGGTGAAAGGTCCAGACAAGTCCATTATCAGATGTTGACCACGACGTGGCGACGGCGGGTTGTGGCGAGAAGTCATCAGTGTTCCACCGGACCAGACCTTGGAATAGCGCATAAGCAATTCGCATATCGCCGAGCCAGCTCATGCGTTGTGGATCTAGTGTGAATATTTCGTTGTCACTTGCAAGCACAAGATCTGCGTCACGCTCGCGTTGATCGAGCGAGAGAAGTGCGAGCAGAATCAGTACGAGTACAAGCGGTGGGACAAGCAGCCGGGTCATTGCATGTGGAGCGTATCAGGGGAACAGCGCGAGGACCACGGGGGTAGCATTGACTACTTGTATGCTCGGCCACTGGCAACTGTGCCCCATTTTGCCTTGCCAGCTTCGATGGGCGACTTATCGTTCTTGATGATGTCCTGCTCGTACTTGGGAGATGATGACTGAGATTTGCCGGTCAAGTGGTTGTCCATGAGGACAATCATGATCTCACCCTTCTTGAGCGCTCGTCCGGCCAATTGCGACATCGTTTCGTCGGCGCGGATGGCGTCCCAGTTGGCAAGGACTGCGCCGTAGAGATTGCTCAACGCAGGAACGGTGTCTCGGGCCTGTACTCGCAGCACCTGCTCGTCATTTTGGTCTAGAAACTGCGATTGCACGTGTCGCATGTGTGGCTCAATGACCAACAGCATCTGGAGGTCGCCACCTTGGAAGCGTTCAATTGCCTTGGCGAAGACGGCAGCTTGCTGTTCGCGGCCGATCTTCATCAGCGCGTCTTGGCCAGCTTCGTCACCACGTGTATTGACTGTGGCGGCGACGAGTGTTTCGAGTTGCTGTCGTAGGACTGGCCATGATTGCTCGAGCACAGCGGCCTGGCCGAGATTGCGAATGGTTCGATTCAACCGACTCGGCGTGACGTTGGGTTGGTCGATCAGTGGGCGAATGCTCGCGGCGGTCCAGACACGAACAGCTTCGTTGGGCTCTTGGGCTGGCGTTAGGCTGCGAGAGAGCAAGCTAACGGCAGAGTCGGTACCGAGCCCACCGGCGATCTGGGCTGCGGCAATGCGCCGGGGTGTATTGGACTCGGCAAGTATGGTCTTGAGCCGGGGCATGAGTGCCTCGGCGTAAATTTCTCGAAAGAGTGGTGTGGCGCGCCGGCCCGACACGCCAGAGACATCCGCGAGCAGTTTCAGGCGAGCTTTGGGCCAGGTAGTCGCGTCACCGGTTTCGAGGGTGGTGGCGTGTAGCTCAACAAAGGCTGCGATGGTGGCCTCATCTGCTGGCGACAACACATCTTTTTTGGCAACCTCGGCAAGGCTCGTCGGGGCTGGCACGTCGCCAGAGAATGCTGCGACTGAGACCATCAGGGCTACAGATGATGCGATGAGATGGTTGATTGAAATGTGTGATGTCAACATGAGGCAGTTGGTTCCATGGGCCCAAAGTATGGCCAGTTGGGGATCAATCGCACAGGATACGGCCCATCGCATGTGTTGGTTGTGATGGTTCAGGCAACGATCTCCCGATCACCGTGTCCGTATCGGTCAATGAGTGGCGAGCGGTAGACTGGCGGCGTACCATCACACAGTGATAGGTAGCTTTGTTTTGCTCCGCCTCATTGGTTTGGAGCTCAGAAACCGGGGCCACGCTGCCAGAGACCCATTTTAGACCATGTATAGATCTATTCAAACCATCATTCTAGTTGCCCTCTCCATGACAGCAGGGGGCCAATCTGCGGTCGCTGAACCAAGCTCAAGTCCCATCCAGGCCGGTGATTCGGTTGCCCTAGATCGGGCAAGCCGCCCCATGCGAGTTCGGCTCTCGGCGACGCTCACCAAGTATGCCAGAGAAGTGCTCAGTACGGACCCAGTTTCAGTGCAGGGCCTCTCGGCAGCCACATCATTTCTGATTGATGCCACAACGCTCGATCCGGAGGCCGAAGAGTCGTGGCGCCTCCTGCTTGATGTCGCGATGCTGACTGAGCGAGATGATTTGATCGAGCTTGCATTGCCGCACATTGTTCGTCTTGCCCCAGGTGATACGACGGCGCGGCTCAGGCGACTCTGGCTTGCTATTGATAGTGCCAACACACTTGAAACCAAATCACAACTGATCAGTAGGTATGTCAGTGACGAGTATCGATCATCTGTCGGGCTACCTGTGGCGTCTCAGTTGGCTTTACGGCTTGCGCTGTTGTATCGGCGAAGTGGCGATGTCGATGGATTCAATCAGTGGCTCGGTCATGCAATCGCGTGGGATCCAGCGAACCTTGAAGCGATCAATCTTGATGCCGGTGTTCAAAACCATCTGGCAGATACCGATCCCACAGCGTGGACAGCACACTTACTAAAGTTGTATCGATCGAATCCAACCGACTCCGCAACGGCTGCTGAACTTGGCTTGTATCTACTCGATCATGGCGCCTACGCCGCCGCCGCTCGCATGTTGCTCCAGGCGCGGAAATTAGAAGCCGCTTCTGGTCGCGATGCGGGGTCCGATCTTGATGCCGATCTCATCTTGGCATGGTGGGCAGCGGGGCAGAACGAAAGGGCAGCGCGGTTACTCGATGAGCGGCAACAAATGCTCAACACACTCTTTCGGCAGATTTCAGACGAGAATGCTAACGATCGGCAGTCGGCATTGGAAGTGTCTCAGCTCACCGCTCCCGCATCACCAAAGATTGCAGCTATTCGAGCGATGTTGGCGGCTGACTCACCCGACCCAACTGCTCTGATCGATGCGCTCGGTGAAGCTATTCGATCAACTCAACATCTCGACCATCTTCGCGAGGTAGAGCAAGTGTCTGCGTTCGGGCGAGCAGCCAATATGCGTCGGCTGCTCTGGATCTTGATTATTTTAGATGGTCCGGCCGGAGCAATCGAAGATACGGCCCGTCAGCTTGCGGCTATTGAGCCACTTAGTGACCATCATCAGGCGTTGCTCGATGCGTTGACAGACCATGAGTCGGCATTGGGTGATCAGGAGGCGGCCCTTCGCCCGCTTAGTAAAGACTCAAGCCTTGCCTCCTTGGCTCTTGCGGATTGCCTTGAAGCACAGGGTCGCAACAAAGAAGCCGCTTTGGAATTGCTCGCGACGTGGCGGCGTTCTCCAGGATCGCTCTTGGGCATTCTTGCTAGTCACCGACTTGGGCAGATGCTTGGCACGCGAGAATTACCAATGTTGGATCTTGCGCAGTCGATGTCTGATGTCGTGGACACACTTCCTGTTGTGTTTGATCGATTCCCTGAAGAGCCTAGTTTGGCAGTCTCAGTGCGGGTGACGCCACGGGCGAAGACGGTGTCTGTTTTTGACCCCGTCATCATTGACTTAGAAATTACCAACCATACGGCCGAGCCGTTGCCCGTCGGCCCTGCGGGGCCCATTCATGAGCTGTTGATGCTGCAACCGACGGTCACAGCGGCATACATGGAATTGCAACCAGGACCAATGTTGTTTGTTGATATTGGTCGCGGATTGCAGATTCCGCCGCATGGCAAGTTGGAATTATCTATGGACCTGCGCAGCACGTGGGTTGGAACGGTCCTTGATAGTGTGCCGCTTCATGGGGCGGTTGTGGGTGTCGAGGCCGTACTCAACGTGCGCGTCGCAACTGCCCGCACGTCGCTGATGCCAATACCTCTGGCCGGACCACTTGGCAGCGAGTACTCGGCCGGAGAAATCCAGGTCGATGGACAACGTGTGTCTGAGGCGTGGATC
>CAVOCO010000050.1:0-7352 GCA_963694215.1 Phycisphaerae bacterium | reverse complement strand
TGTGGGGGCCGGAGATCTGATCATTGACCGCGTGTTCAGCGTCATCAACGAGAAACCGCCATGTTTGATTCTCATCTGGTTCATCCCATTGACGTCCGGCATCTTGAGGTCGGAGCATCGGTTCGTATCGCATCCCATCATGGTTGTCGTGGGGGGCTGACTGGGCAGCCTGTACTTCTTTGCGGGACCGATCACATGGAAAGATTCGGCCTGCAGCAGCGAGCTTGCGAAACGCATCGCAGCATGGGCCAATATCTGTCGACTGAACAGGCGTTTCTGTGTCCCAAGTAAGCCCGAGCCAGGCGAGATCTTCGCGGGCCTGATTGATGGTTTCTGGTTTGACACGCGGGTGATCGAGGTCTTCGATTCGGAGCAGCATCGTCCAGCCATGCTGCTGGGCGAGTGCCCAGTTGAGTGCAAATGTGCGTGCATTGCCAAGATGAAGGGCGCCGGTCGGGGAGGGCGCAAAGCGTGAAGTGCGGACCGTCATCGCTTAGTGATGGCCAATTTGACTGCGAACAAGCTCTGCTCGAGCGGCTTGCGATTGTTCTGGTGAGAGTTTCTCGCCAGCGGCATGCTGCAAGTGGCCGGCCTGAATCTCTTGGAAGAGGCTGTTGATCACCTGCAGAGAGGGGGTCTTTACGATATCAAGACACCGTCCGAGCCTGACACTGCTCAGTCGCCGCATGGCTTCGTCGACCTTGAGGAGCTTTGCTGAACACAGGATGGCGAGATCTCGATCTATGCGGTCTTCCATAGCAATCCGGTTTCGCCGCAGAAGGACCTGCCGAGCAGACCGTTCGTACTCAATGATGCCCGGCACGATGGTGTTCACGAAGCGATCGAGTAGTTCTTCCTCAGAACATCCAAGTGTGATTTGATTGCTGACTTGATAAAAGTTGCCAGATGATTCGGATCCTTCGCCGTAATACCCACGCACGGCGAGGTGAAGATCCTTCGCGGCTTGTCTGACCTTTTCAAGTTCGCGCGTAATGCGTAGGGCGGGCAGGTGCAGCATGGCCGAGAATCGAATGCCCGTGCCTGTATTCGTTGCACAGGCCGATTGGTATCCCCAGCGCTCATGGAAGGCCCACCCGACGCACGGCTCAATCGCCGTGTCGAACGCGCGAATGCGTTCGAAGCAGACACCAGGCTGCAGTCCTGGTGCCATGGCGTGCATCCTGACATGATCTTCTTCGTTCACCATGACGCTGAGCAATTCGTCAACTGATACGGCGACGGCTCGCGGGCCTTTGGCATCGGCATGCTGGCGGCTTATGAGATGTTGCTCAAAGAGAAGTCGCCGCTGCAAAGATGTTGCCGACTCAAGGTCAATCCATGTGGTTGGTTCAGAGGCAGTATCGGTATCGAGTGCCGGTAGGACGCGTGCCATAATGTCGCGTCGTTGTTCGGTTGAGCACCTGTGAACAAAGGGGACCTCGGCGACATTGCGGGCAAGCCTTGCTCGGCTGCTGAGCACGACATCCTCGCACAGCGAATCGCTTGTAGTGATGTCATCCGTAGATGGCTCGCTCATGAATTGCCCCCATCAGCACGTGGGTGATCTGCGAGTTCGGTAAGTTTGGCTTTGAGCTCTGCGGCTCGCTCGTATTGTTCGGCGCGAACTGCTTGTTCGAGCTCTTCGACGAGCCGGCGTGACTCGAATCGCCGCGCGGCATCACGCTCGCTTCCACATGGGCCGCGTCCCACATGATGCGTTGCGCCCCCTTGCGATCGTTCGATCATGATGTCTGCGCCTTTGCCAAATGTGTCGTAGCACTTTGAGCATCCGAAGAGTGCATCCTTGCGAATTCGACTGAAGGATGTGCCACACGCAGGGCATGTTGGCATCCGACTCACCTGTCCTGGGTGATGGCCTGGCTTTATCTTGCCCTGCGGAAAGCCACTCGGCGGGTGCCCAGGATTTTGCACGCCAGCCTCTTTTGCATGAGCTGCGCACAAGTGAATTTCGCGATGTTGATCACCCTTGATGATGACTTGGTGCACCACGGCGGGTTTGTTGCAGCGGTCGCATTTCATGATGTAGTGGTCTTCATGCTTTGCAGGCCGCACCGAATGGCATGTGCTTGCCGGATGATGTGTTCGGCTGCGTCAAGATTTTGCACTGTCGCGCCGTCTGATAACGCCGCGCTCGGGTCGGGGTGTACTTCAATAAAGAGTGCGTTAACACCAGCGGCTGTGGCGGCGCGGGCAAGCAGTCCGGCGCGTTCGGGCCGTCCAGCCGTTTGCACCGGTTGGCCGTCGCTGCGTGTTCCGCCGCCGGGAAGCTGAGTTGAGTGCGTGACATCGAAACAGATGGGCCAGCCAAGATCGGCCAGATCTCCCAGTCCAATGAAGTCGTTGACCAGCCGGTGGTATCCAAAGAAGGTGCCACGCTCTGTCAACATGATGCCGCCCGCTCCAGCTTCGATGGCTTTGTGGGCAGCATGGGCCATGTCGGCGGGGGCGAGAAACTGCCCCTTTTTGATATTGATCGGTTTACCTGTTTCACCGCATGCTGCAAGTAGATTGGATTGGCGGCACAGGAAGGCGGGAATCTGCAGCATGTCGACGGCGTCTGCAACGGCAGCGGCTTGCTCAGGCTCGTGCACATCGGTTGTGATGGGCACGTCAAATGCATCCTTAATTCGAACAAGCGCATCGAGTCCTTCGCGGAGGCCCGGACCGCGTGGCGAACCCAGGCTGGTGCGATTGGCCTTGTCGAAACTGCCTTTAAAAATCCATGGAAGGCCAAGTTCGCCGCAAACAGCGGCAATTCGCTCGGCGATTGCTGTTTGGACGGCATCGCCCTCTAGTACACAGGGGCCAGCGATGATCACAAGGTCCTCCTGTGAACCAATGTCAATGGGGCCGATGCTGCATGGTGTGCTCATATGCCTAAGAGGATATCCGCCCGGAGACGTCTGGGAAACACTCCTCGCAGAGAAGGCTGAGGTTCGATTTCGCCGGTTGTGGCATATTCTTTGTGGTCTTCTTTGGGTATTGGGGCCAAGATTGCCCGGCGCTGGTCCGATGCCATCATGTACAGCCTTGCGGTGTTTCGCAAGACTCGGTCCCAATTCGGGCCACTAGGAGGCTATTGAATAATGTCAAAGATGCCGCGTGAACCAGAAGCTTTCGCCGAAGTCGTTCTTCATTTGCTCGAAAAGCGATTCCCTAAACATGATGTCGAGCTTGCCGGCGCCATGGATCTGATCATTGATGGCCGGCACCTCGCCTTGGCCAACCTGTTTCGCATGGTGAACTGCGACCCAGAAAATGGCTTTGAAATTGTCAACGAGTTCCTCCATCGCATCACAGAGGGTGACGCTGTAGCTGCAGCTCCATTCCCGTTCTCGCTTGCTCGCTCCCACATTATGCCGCGTATTCAGCCAAACTCTCTTTTTGATCATCTTGACCGCGAGCAGGTCGCGCACACGCCCTGGGTGAATGGAACGTCAATTGTCTACGTGATCGATCTGCCTCGGATGACCGTGAGCATTACGCTTGAGCAGATCATTCGCTGGGGATTGAGCATTGACGAGGTGGAAGTGCTCGCCCGCGAGAATCTCTCGAAGTACACGTCATCTGTTGAGGTCCGACTTGTTGAATCCGAAGAAGGCGGCCGAGTTGCGATTCTGTCAGTTCAGGATGGGTATGACGCGGCGAGACTTTTGATGGAATCGCTACACGGTCGACTCGCCCCCAAACTTCACGGAGATTTCTTCGTAGCCGCCCCGGCCCGAGATATCTTCCTTGCCATATCAAAGGGTCCCGAGGGATTCTTGCAGCGTGTCCAGAGCCGAGTGAATCGTGACTATCATCGATTGCCGTATCCGATCACGAAGGATCTCTTCGTCGTGACCCAGGACGGTATCGCGGGCACGGCTAAGGTGGCATAGCAAGAGCCGGCAGAACTTTCGCTACCCTGATGGCGTGCTATTGCTTCTGGACAATTATGACTCATTCACATGGAACCTGGTGCACTGCATCGGCATGCTCGATCCGTCTCTAGAAATGCGTGTCGTTCGCAACGATGACGTAACGGCAGATGATGTGATGTCGATGGCACCGAGTCACATTGTGATTTCGCCTGGTCCGTGTACACCCAATGAAGCAGGCGTATGCAGTGATGTTGTCCGTGCAGCGGCAGGCAAAATTCCAATTCTGGGCGTTTGCCTTGGCCACCAGGTCATTGCAGCAGTTCATGGCATGTCAGTGGTCCGGCATCCGCTGCCGATGCACGGCAAGACATCACAGATTCATCATGATGGTCAAGGGGTCTTCGCTGGGCAGGACAACCCAATGGTGGCAATGCGATATCACTCACTGATTATTGAGCCCAAGACCATGAACGATGATTTTGAGGTGTCGGCTCGAACTGAGGAAGGCGACATCATGGCTATTCGCTGGAAGGGCGGGTGGCCCAATGGCCCCGCAGCCTCATTGACTGGCGTGCAGTTTCATCCAGAAAGCTTTATGAGCTTGTCAGGTCCAGCGCTCGTCAAGGCCTTCTTGAACCAGTCGGTAGTCATTCCGCCGGTTTGAGGCCATTGATCATTGCCATGAAGCCAGTTCGCGTTGCTGAAACTGTGTCCGTTGGTCCGAGCAATTTGATAAAGACTGAACCGTGGGGAGATTCGACCATGGCCACGAGCATCGTGTAGGCGTCTTTGTGCCATCCACCGCCCATGCCTCGGTACTGGCCGCGGATTTCAACCAAGGTGATCGGCATGCCCGAGGCTTCCAGCGTGGTGATTTCGGGCTGCGGGGCCAGATCGTCGCCTTGGAACTGCATGGCCCAGCGTTGAATATTGGCTTGGCGCGTATTGCCTGAAGCTTCAGGGAAGTGGGTCACAACGAGTTCTGCGGGCTCTGCGCCTTCAGTTGAAGGGATCACCCAGTTGATCTTCCGCATGTCATTGCGAGGCGGCTCCCATCTCCATGTTGGATCTGTGGGAGCGATGAGATTGACAAACTCGGCGCGTCGTGAATCGGCGGGGGGGCCTTCTGGTGTGAAGGATGTGTCCTTCGTCTCAGTAGTGGCTTCAACGGCACCGAGCCCACGTCGTGTGGTGTCCTTGAGTGTTGTTGGTGTGTGGCTGTGGCTGTGGCTTCCGGCCACGGATCCGGGCGGCGGCGGCGGGGCAGTGGGCTCGTCACACGCAGTTATGAGCAGTCCGCACGACGCAAGAAGTACAACAAGAGGAAGTTCAGTCATACCCAGCACGATAGCATGGGTGCTATGGACATGAAGGTGACCAATGCACGGATCTGGGACGGCGAGGGGGACGCGCCGCAGTCTCGTGATCTGCTAGTGCGGGACGGATGCGTGCAGGAAGCAACCAGCAGGCCTCTCAGTGCCGCTGCAGGCCAGATACTCGATGTGGGCGGACGTGTCGTGACGCCCGGTCTGGTGGACGCGCACATCCATTTGCTGCTTGCAGGAGAGTCCTTGATGCATCTGGACCTCTCGGCCATCACGAGCCGGGATTCCTTTGAAGAGGCCATTGAAAAGGCTCACGATTCGCTACCAGATGGCCGCTGGTTGATTGCGACGGGGTGGAATCACACACAGTGGGATGGTCAGTGTTTGCCAGATCGCACCTGGTTGCGTGCTGCAGGTGATCGGCCAGTCGCCTGCTGGAGGTGCGACTGGCACAGTGTGCTTGTCAATGATGCGGTGCTTCAACTCGTAGACATGACGTCGCTATCTGCGCAGCAGCACATCATGCGTGATGGGCATGGAGATGTGAGCGGCGTTATGGTGGAGTCGGCGGCCTGGGAACTTGTGAATCCAATCATTCCACCGCTCCCTGCAGCCGCAAGAGATGAGGCAATGAGCCTTGCGATTGACGTCATGCTGCAACACGGCGTGACTGCAGCCCGGTGTATGGAGTACCGCAAGGACATTGAATCGCACTTTCTGCCACGGGCATGTTCAATTGGCCCGCGGCTCTCGCTTGTGCAGCTCGACCGCACACTGCCGCTTGAAACTGCGTGGCGACATGAGGCAGCATGGACAGATCGCATGTTCTTGAGCGGTTGCAAAGCCTTCTACGATGGCACGCTCGGATCACGAACCGCGCGGCTGCGAAAGCCTTACGCGGATGATCCGACCTCGCACGGCGTGTGGCTAGAGTTGGCATTGAATGATCAAGATGAGGCGTGGTGCACTGCGGTTGTTGAGTCTGGTCTTTCGCCCGTCATTCACGCGATTGGTGACGCGGCTGTTGGCCGGGCCCTGCATGTGCTTCGAGATGTGCCGGATGAACTGCGGCCCACGATTGAGCATGCCGAGGTTGTCGCTCCAGAAGACCTTGCAGTGATGCGCGGCATGCGGATGAGCGTACAACCAACGCACCGGGCTGAGGATGCAGCCATGGCGCCTGCGCGGCTCGGCGACCGAGCGAAGTATGTGTTGCCACTGCGGGCCATGCAAGACGCTGGCGCGAGGTTGAGCTTTGGTACGGACTGGCCCATTGTGCCAATTGATCCACTGGCAACCCTTCGCGCTGCGATCTTGGGAACTGATGCGCGCGGACAACCATTTTTTGACGAACAGCGACTTTCGCCAGTTGAAGCAATGCGTGCGAGCACAGTTGATGCCGCCGAGGCATGTGGATTTGAATCAGGACTACAGCGCGGGCAACCCGCCGACTTTGTCGTATGGACGGGCGATCCATTTACTGATATCAGTACAGCTTCTGTGCAAGCGACCTTTATTGATGGAAAACAAGTGAGCGGCCATATCCCTACGAGTCAAGGAGCGTGTCATGAATGAGCGACTGACCCACATAAATGAGCAAGGGCACGCTGTGATGGTTGACGTGTCGTCGAAACCAATCGTCCGCCGTCGCGCAGTGGCCGAGTCGTTCTTTCATGCGGCCGAAGGCACGCTTGACCGCATTATGGCTGGTGATTTGCCCAAGGGAGAGGCGCTTGCTGTTGCTCGGCTTGCTGGCATTCAAGTGGCCAAGCGAGTGGACTCCATTATTCCGCTGTGCCATACCTTGCCGCTCGAGCATGTTGAAGTGATCTTCGAACGCACGGCTCCTGATGCTATTCGTATCGAAGCCTCAACAGTCGTGACAGCTCGGACGGGTGTTGAGATGGAAGCCTTGATGGCAGTCAATGTTGCAGCGCTCACGCTGTGGGATATGACCAAGGCCATCGACAAGAACCTATCGATCAACGGCACGCGGCTCATCCTGAAGAAAAAAGCGTCGCCTGAATTATGATGCTGCGTGCACGGCTTCGCAGAACGCCGTAATGCGTGCGGGGTCTTTGATGCCTCGCACTGACTCAACGCCACTGCTTACATCGACCCCCCATGGATGCAGGGTGTGAAT
>CAVOCO010000049.1:0-7375 GCA_963694215.1 Phycisphaerae bacterium | reverse complement strand
GCCCGATCAGGATGCTGCTGTACTTCTCGAAGAGATTCGGGCAGCCGTCGATTCAGCGCTTGCCGATTGGCCGCTCAAGTGGTCGCTTGATGTATACAACGACAACCCCCCAATGTGTACCCATCGAGGCAGTGAAATTGAGGTAGCGTGCCGCGCGCTTGTCGCCCAGGAGCAGGACATTGGCGTGTCCTACTGCAGTGACGGCGGACATCTCGGTCGTTTGGGTATGGAGTGTGTGCTCTTTGGCCCCGGCGATATCGCGTTCGCGCACCGGCCAGACGAATTCGTTCCTATTGCTGAGATGCGGATGGCCCGCGAGCATTTGAAGCGACTGATTGCAGCGCGGTGCGGGTCAATCTCATGAGCGGCATCCTGCGGCCGGCGCTGGCTTGGATCGACGGCGACTTCCAGTCTGGCATTGAGATTGAAGTGCGTGGCGAGGAGATTGTTGCTGTGCGGGCGACTGATCAAGCCCCATCCGACCAAAACCTCGCGCTGCTTCCTGGCTTTGTCAATGCGCACAGTCATGCATTTCAGCGTGGGCTTCGCGGACGCGGCGAAGTCTTTACGAACCCTACTGATGACTTTTGGTCATGGCGGGAGGCAATGTACGGTCTCGTCGAGACGCTCAGCCCAGAGACTGCCTACGAACACAGCCTGATGGCCTTCCAAGAAATGCGATCTGCAGGTATCACGAGCGTGGGGGAGTTCCATTACATCCACCACAGTGATGCCGGACGTGACTACGCCCTCGATGAGGCAGTCTTGTCTGCAGCCGCAACGGCAGACATTCGCATCGTGCTCTTGCATGCGTGCTATCTGACTGGTGGATTTGCATCACCCCTTGCCGGCGCACAATCTCGATTCGACGGAACTGACCTCGCGACATGGTGGAAGGCATTTGACAGGGCACAATCTGCCTGTGCGGGCGGGAAGCAGTCGATGGGTGTCGTCATTCATTCGCTCCGCGCTGTTCCAATCGACATCGCCGCCGAACTACGAATCGAGGCCAGACGCCGCGGGCTCGTTGTGCACCTGCACCTGGAAGAACAGCCTGCCGAAATCAGAGACTGCAAGGCAGTACACGGATGCACGCCGATGCAGCTGGTGCTTGATCGTCTTGACCCCGGACCAGATATGACAGCCGTGCACTGCACACATACCGCTTCTCGTGAAATGGATGTGTACGCCGCGACCGGTGCGCATGTATGTTTGTGTCCATTGACCGAAGCTAATCTCGGCGATGGAATCGCCGATGTTGTGGGAATGCGTAAGGCAAATGCTTCAATTTGCCTCGGCACTGATTCAAACGCAAGAATTTCAATGATCGAAGAGATGCGGGTGTGCGAATACGGACAGCGTCTCCGCGATGGTCGCCGCGGCGCCTGCGCCGACGAAGATGGCCGTATTGACCGACCCCTCATTGACATGGCCACCCGATCCGGCGCCGCAGCACTGGGCATCAACGCCGGCACCATCGCCTCTGGCAGCCTCGCTGACTTCACTCGCATCGATCTGGACGCCCCCAATCTCAGGGCTATCACCCCCACGCACCTTGCCACCGCCATCATCACGGGTAGCTGATCGAGCCAGCTGCTGTCCTCTGGTGGCAATGGCTGGCTTGTGCTCATTCGCGTCGTACTCCGGGGGTGTTTCCTCATCCCAGTGTTCTCTGCCTATACGTTTCCTACTCCTCCGATCTCCAGCTCTGGCAGTAGAATTGCCCGGCTCCTCATTCCCAACTGCCTCCCGGCAACACGCTGATTTACCGGTCCCTCTGGCTGAGGGTTCAGCTGCTACTGCCTCAACTCGCAGTCGGTGTCTGCATGTTTGTGCGAAAGGAGCCGAGCTCGGCTCCTGATTGAGTCGCGGCTTCGTATCCTGCACGGTATGGCGACACTTCTTTCAGCCCGAAACTTGACCAAATCATTTCCGTCCAGCAATCTGTTCAGCGGAATCTCTCTGTCCATTGAGGAGAAGGATCGCATAGGAATGATCGGCCCCAACGGGGCGGGGAAGTCGACACTGATGAAGATCTTGGCTGATCTTGAATTTTCAGATGAGGGCGATCTCACACGTCGACGTGGCTTGAAACTTGTGTACATCGAGCAGGACGATTCGTTTGAGAAAGATGCAACGCCAATTTCTGCAATTTGTGATGCCTTGAAAGACGGGCCTGAAGATCGACTTGACATTGAGACACGAGCGGCCATTACGCTCTCGAAGCTTGGGTTTGAAAACTTTGAGCGGGCAGTCGACACACTCTCCGGTGGATGGCGAAAGCGTTTGGCCATTGCTCGGGCGTTGTGCCACGAACCAGATGTCCTGCTGCTCGATGAACCAACGAACCATCTCGATCTCGAGGGTGTGTTGTGGCTCGAGGCCTTTGCCGCGCGGGCGACAATGGCCATGGTGTTTGTTACGCATGATCGCCGATTCCTTGAGAACGCGGCCACTCGCATTCTTGAACTCTCTCCCGCATATCCAACTGGCATGTTTGAGGCGGCAGGAAACTATTCCAAGTTTATTGAACGCAAGAACGACTTTCTTGATGCGCAGGAAGCAACTGAATCGGCGCTGGCGAACAAAGTTCGGCGAGACACAGCATGGCTTCGCCAGGGCATTCAAGGACGGCAGACACGCAATAAGACGCAGGTCGTCGCAGCCTCAGATCGGCGAGCTGAACTGAAGTCGACAAAGGGCCGGAACGCAGCGCCGAAGAAAACCACCACGATTGACTTTCAGGCCACCGATCGCAAAACCAAGAAGCTGCTTGCTTTGCACAGCGTCGGTAAGTCGATGGGGGAGAAGCCACTGTTTCACTCGCTTGATCTCATACTGACGCCAGGGCGGCGTCTTGGGCTGCTTGGGGTGAACGGTGCTGGGAAGACCACGCTCTTGCGGCTCATGTCCGGCGATTTGAAGCCAGATGCCGGCACAATTAAACGGGCGGCTGATCTTCGCGTCGTGACCTTTAGTCAGCACCGCGATTCGCTTAATCCAACGCAGACGTTGCAAGAGGCCTTGTGTCCATTCGGAGACATGGTGGATTACCGCGGGAAGCAGGTGCACGTGACGGGCTGGGCGAGGCGGTTCTTGTTTGATCCCGATCAACTCGCTACGAAGGTGTCGAATCTCTCCGGTGGCGAGCAGGCTCGTGTATTGATCGCCAATCTGATGCTGGAGCCTGCAGATGTGCTGCTGCTCGATGAGCCGACAAACGACCTGGACATTCCCTCACTTGAAGTCCTTGAAGACGCGTTACTAGAGTTTCCTGGAGCCATCGTATTGGTGACACATGATCGCTTTATGCTCGAGCGTGTAGCGACTGAGTATGTGGGCCTTGACGACTGCGGCGGGATCAAAGAGTTTCAGACTTTTGAGCAGTGGATCACCCATCGTGGCACACTCGATACTGTTGCCCGCCAAAATCGCGGCTCAGTAGCGGCAAAGACGGCGCCGCCCAAGCCGGCGCGGAAGAAGCGTTCATACAAGAATGAACTCGAGTACAAAGGAATGGAGGCCGCCATTTTGGAAGCTGAACTGGCTGTGGTCCGGCTTCAAGAAGTTTCAGAAGACCCTGTGATTATCAATGATCACGTCAAAGCGGCGAAGACCTTCGAAGAACTCTCGAAGGCGCAGGATCTCGTGGCAGAACGCTACGCTCGCTGGGCTGAACTCGAGGCGTAGCCTCGGTCGAATACGCCCGCTACTCACTCGAGGCGAAATCACACTCGGTCGCATCGATCAGCGACACGCCTCCGTGAACCTCTTTCACTTCCTCAAACGCCGCTGCCATCAGCGGCAGGCTTCGGCGGCGCGGTAGCGCAGTCAGAATTGCGATCCTGCCAATGATGAAGCCCCATGCCAGGATAAAGACATCACCCCAGGGCGAAGGGATCACACCGAGGCCGCCTTGGTAGCCACTGAGCCAACTGGCCGTAAAAAGCACGCCGAGGTAGGGGATGAGCCAGATGCTGTGCCAGATGTGCAGGTCAGATCGTTTGACCTTCATCTGCGGCACCGCAAAAGCAAGCAAGACGATTCCAACGAGCAACACAATTACAATGGTCTGATTCGCTTCCCACCCAGCCCAGTAGACCACCAAAGATGAGAATGAGAAGCCAAGCAGGCACATGAACATGCCGCACGGGAGTTTGAGCGGCCTGGGCAATTCGGGGTACTGCCGGCGCAGCACGCCGAGGCTGAGTACCCCAATACCGCCAGCCAGCATGGTGGATGATGCGATTATTCCGGCAAGTAAACTCCATGCTGGAAGCGGCGCCAGCAGAATCCACCCAACGACGAGATTGACCATGAGCGCATTGAGTGGAACGCCGCGGCCCACGATGCGTCCAAACCACCCTGGGATGTTGCGGTTTTTGGCCATTGCGATCAGGATCCGTGATGTCCCGGTGGTGTAGATCAATGCAGTGCCAAATGGTGAGACAGTCGAATCGATATAAAGCACGACCGCGAGCCACTGCAAGCCGAGAACTGCGGCGAAAGCCGCAAATGGCCCGGAGGGACCGCTCAGAATGACGCCCGCCCAGCCGCCATGGTGCAGCGTGTCAGCTGGCACGACGCCAATGAAAGCGCACTGAAGAAGGATGTAGATTGAGGTCGCGAGCACAATCGAACCAATGATCGCCCGCGGCACATCACGCTGTGGATTCTTGGACTCACCGGCCATTTCAATGACGATTCGAAATCCGAGCAGTGAGAGTGCCACGCCGCCAAGTGAGACGGCAGCGAAGATGCCAGTCATTCCACTCGGCGCAAAGCCGCTGCTTGTGAAGTTGGTGGGCTCAAATCCATACCCAATCAATACGGCAGCAGTTCCGACAGGCACCGCAATTTTCCACCAGGTGATCCATGTATTTGAATCGGCAAGCCACTTCACGCCAAAGGTGTTGACGATGGTGAGCACAAGCAAGATGCCCGCTGCAATGCCGGTCCCGGCAAGTGAAAGAGAGCGGTCCGTGCCATCGACAACAGTCAGCCACGGAACAAGATTGCCGAGGTACTCAAGAATTGCCATCGTCTCAATTGGTGCGACGGCGACGTATCCGAGCCAGCACACCCAGCTGCAGACAAAGCTCATGGTGCCGCCGAATGTGATGTGGGGATACCGAGAGAGTCCGCCCGCAATGGGAAGCATGGCGCCAAGTTCGGCGAAGGCAAACGCGATCACGCCCATGATGATCGCGCCAATCATCCAGCTGATGATTGCTGCGGGGCCAGCGATTTTCGCGGCATACATGCTCGCAAAGAGCCAGCCGCTTCCAATCATGGCTCCAAGTGCCATGAACAATAATCCGAGCCCGCCAATGTGACGGTGCAAGCGGCAGGAATTCTCAGTGCTCATGTGTTACCAAATCTTCCACAGCATCAAGGATAACCGACCTGTTACAGCGTCGATCCCCAGCCGCCACACTCAAGCCAATCGTGCAGCATGGCAGGCATGATATTGACCTCTGCGAGTTGATCGTGTTTTGCCCAAACAAACTCAAGATGAGCTTCCGCTTCCGATGCTGGCTGCGGTGTAGTTTTCATCGTGAGTCCATGATCGTTCATTTCAAAGAAAAGTGAAAGTTCAAATTGGCCATCCCAGCCGTTCTCAAGTGCACCAACGAACTTGCCAACCTTGCAATGGATCCCAAGTTCCTCATGGATTTCCCGCGCTAGCGCGACCCGTGCTGGCTCGCCAAACTCAACATGCCCGCCCGGTAGAAACGTATAGGTGTCATTCCGCTGCTTGCAGAGCAGCAGGTGCTCGCCATCACGAATGATGCCGCGGACAATGTAATGAAAGGTTCGTGCTTCAAGATGTTCGTGCGTGATATCGGTCATAGGTACACGGATCATACGCCCAGCAATTGGCCCATAGTGATCGGTGCTCATTTGAATGCAATTGGAAAAAACTGAGCATAATTCTCGGCGCAGTGTGTGTGGCCACTCCAGCTGCAACGAGCCGGTCTAAGGCAGCTGTGAGGAGGAGGATGTTGGTGCGGGCTGCGATCGGTCTGTGCCGGGCGTGGTCTAGATGTGCAGAGATAGTGCGTTGAGCCAACAGTGAGTCGCAGTTTTAGCCCATTTGCCACTGCTGGATAGCATCGATAGGAAACACCAGCATCAAGACATTCAGTGTCAAATTATCGCGGATGAATAGAGCAGTTGTTATTTCGAATGCCACTGCAATGCAAATTGTCACCCAGACTGGCATCCGCATCGCGAGCAAGAAACCAAGTGACATAAACAAGATGTCGCAGGTTGAGTTGAGAATCGAATCGCCGTTGTAGCCCAGGGCGATGGTCGCGTCGCGGTATCGATTGATAATGAGTGACGTGTTCTCAAGCACTTCCCATGCCGACTCAAGAAGGACTGCGATGGTGAACCGGTTCCAGGCTGGTTTCAGCCAGCGGGTCGTGCACGCACACATCCACAACAGCCAGTACAGCAGGAAGCCGTGGATGACGTGGCTGAAGCTGTACCAGTCGGCAATGTGCTGTGAGTCTTCGGCGGTATTGATCGCGCCGTGCCAGAACTGTACCGTGCCACCCGTATAGAGAAATGGACGCCCCATCGCGTACAACACTCCAATCGTGATGGCCATGATGCCCACCGGCGCGAACCACATCCAGAGACTGCGACGAGCTGATGTGAGGCCTAGTGTGTTCATAGCTCTCACTTTTTATCGATGGAAACAACCTGGAACGCATCGACGTCTACCAGCCCCAGATCGGTAATCTTCAGGTGCGGAATAACACTCAGTGGCAGGAAACTCAGCGGCATGAATGGGTTGTCAAATGAAGATCCAATCGATGTCGCTGCAGCGTAGAGTTTGCGTTCCTCTTCGATGAGTGATAGCGGATCGGTACGCGACATCAGTCCAGCGATCGGCAACTCGAGCAGCGCCAGTACATCGTCGCCGAGCGCAACGCATAGTCCGCCTCCACAGGAAGCGAGTGCTCTCGCTGCAGTTGTCATAGAGTGGTCGTCACAGCCAACGACTGCTAGGTTGTGAGCGTCGTGGCCTACGGTTGACGCGATGGCACCGTGCTTGAATCCGAATCCCTCAGCGAATCCAAGGCCGATGCTACCGCTTCCACCATGTCGTTCGATGACAGCAATCTTCAAAAGGTCTCGTGAAGGGTCGCTCACTCGAAATCCATCACGCACATGCGCCGCGCGTACTCGCGATTCAGTGGTGAGTTGTCCCGGAAGCGTGCCGATCACTTTGATCTCACCTTCCCCGCCCTGAATTTCAAAGGAGCGTGAGTCGAATCCATCTGGAAGGTGCACGGTTCCTGCTGCTGCGTTCCAGTCCACAGGCGACGGTCCTATCGAGTGGGTACTGCATCCAGCTGCCCAG
>CAVOCO010000048.1:0-7426 GCA_963694215.1 Phycisphaerae bacterium | reverse complement strand
TCGAGGGCTTTCGGCCCAGTAAAGTCGAGCGTCCCAGTCATACTCCAGGTGCCGGCGGCAAGCCCGGCGGCGGATACCACGCCCGGCACGACACCCGAAAGCGGCCGGGCCCAGGTCGCCGTAAGCGTGCGTCGCGGCCAATTGGAAAGGATCAGAAGCCAGGTCGCGGTATCCGGCCTCCCAAGTCTGATTGAACCCTAAGCGAGTAGTATTCTCGACATGTCCGTACTCCAACTCGTCAGGCACGCTAACCGCTACCGAGAAATGCTCTCGATTCTCGTAAAGTTTGGCTTCCGCGAATTCTTCGAGGATGCCAAGCTCGACTTGCTTCTAGAGAAAGGTCATCGGCTCTTCTCACGAGGTCAGCAGCCCCAAGTCCAAACGGAAAGCCGCCCCGCTCGATTGCGGATGGCACTTGAAGAACTCGGGCCAACGTTTATCAAACTTGGTCAGATTCTCAGTACACGGCCCGACATTCTCTCTCCAGAGTACATCGAGGAGCTCCAGAAGCTACAGGCTGATGTCCCCGCGCTTCCGTGGTCTGAGATCAAGGCGCAGCTTGAAGAAGATCTTGGGGACTTGCACGAGCACTTTGAGTCGATCGATGAAAAACCAATGGCCGCCGCTTCAATGGCACAGGCGCACCGTGCCGTGCTCCGTGAGGGAAGTCAGCCCGTCGTGCTCAAAGTGCTCCGCCCTGGTATTGACCGGTTGATTAAAGCTGACGTAGAAATTCTTGAAGCTGCAGCCGAATGGGTAGCGCGTCACACCGACGACTTGCCGTTTGACCCAGTCGGTGTTGTTAATGAATTTTCTGAAGCCATTGAGCATGAACTAGACCTTGTTCATGAAGGTCGCAATACCGATCTCTTTCGCTCCAACTTGGAAGAAGGCGAGCAGGCGTGGTTCCCGAAGGTGTATTGGAATATCACCCGTCGCCGAGTGCTCGGTCTTGAGGAAATTAAGGGCGTGCAGCTGACTGACTGGAAGTCGGCCAATCTGACAAAGGAGCAGCGTGAGTCACTCGTACGCAATGGGGCGTACACCATCTTGCGGCAGGTTCTTGAGATTGGTTTCTTCCACGCCGATCCGCATCCCGGCAACCTCTTCTTGATGGAAGATGGACGCTTATGTTTCATTGATTGCGGCATGGCTGGCCGGGTCGATCACGAGACCGTGGTTGACCTTGCCAACTTGATCCACGGCATTGCATCAAGCGATATCGACAAGTTCTACGATGCTTTCTTGGCGCTTGGACAAGTGTCGGAAGATCAGGTTGATCGCCGCGCACTCCGCCGCGATTTGCATGACTTCCTTGATCAGTTCACCGGAGTTTCCTTTGAGCAGGTCGACATGTCTGCGATGCTTCGAGCCTTTACGGACGGGCTGCGAAAACACCGCTTGCACTGCCCATCAGACATTGTGCTCATGATCAAGGCGCTGACGACGATCGAAGGCGTGGGCGAGGACATTGACCCGGACTTTGATTTGATGGGCTTTGCGCGGCCTCATGTTGAGAAATTGATCAAAGATCAATACTCCATGCGAGCACTTAAGTCTCGATTTAAACGAAATGCAGGGAAGTGGTTTACGCTTGCCGAGCGATTGCCTGGGCGACTCACCACAATTCTTGAGCGACTTGGTGGGAACAAGTTCAGTATCGGACTCGAGGTCAAGGGTCTTGAGGCCCTTGAACGTACGGTGTACCACTCGAGCCGACAGCTCTCTTACTCGGTGCTTGTGGCGGCGATGATTATGGCTTCATCGATTCTGGTGCTCGCATCAAATGGCGAGAAGACATCGCTACTGGGCATTCTTGGATTCACTGGCTTTCTCGTGTCGTTCATCTTCGCGTTCATGATTTTGCTCGAGAACGTCTGGGCCAAACTTAGGCGGAAGAAGAAGTAGCTGAGTTCTTGGCCGCCTGATTGCGATCCCACCGACCGTGATATGTGGCAATCTTCAAGTCACGAAACGATGAGCGGCACCGATAGCATTCGAGCGTCTTGGGCGAAAAGAGCAGAAGGGCAATGTCCATTGCGAGCACAATGAGCATGGCGATAAAGACGGGCCAGCCTGTGGCGAGCTCAAGAATGCCACCGAGGCCGAGGGCTAGGGCCAAGACCGCGATAAAGCCAGTGATTTGTGGGAAGCGGCGATGCCGATAGAGTGAGTCGCCACCGCATGAGACGCAGCGACGCAGATGCCCTTCGTCGTCCCGTGCTCGCTCCCAGTCGAGATAGACCACACGATCTATATCTGTCACTACCTTTGACGGGGTCTCGTCCTGATCGAGCACAGCAGTGCCGAGTAGGTCGTGGTCGAGATTGCGAAGGATCATTCGCATGCGTGCGATAGTACCGCAGGCAGCTACGCCACTTGAGTATTTCTAGGCGAGGAGGGGGCACAATACGCATTGTTCTCAATGCGTGGCTTCTGACGTCCTTGCTGCGAAACCCTGCGAATCGCCATTGACCTCGAAGCTCTCAGAGCCGACAATTCACACATGCACGAGTTGCTACGCGGAAAGTTCATTGCCTTTGAAGGCCCCGACGGATCGGGAAAAAGCACGCAGATGGTGCGGCTTGCCCAGTTTGCTCGATCTCACGGCTTGACTGTCGTCGAAGTGCGGGAGCCAGGCGGAACCTCAGTAGGCGAGCAGATTCGGGGTGTCCTGCTTGATCCGGAGAACACGGACATGACCGTTCTGTGTGAAATGATGCTGTACATGGCCAGCCGATCACAGCTTGTTGAGCAAATTGTGGCCCCGGCACTTGATCGGGGCGATCTGGTGCTTGCCGACCGATTTGTGGCGTCGACCTGCGCATACCAAGGCACTGCAGGAGGACTTCCAATGCGGGAGATCCTCGAGGTAGCCGCCGTCGCCACGGGGCATCGAATGCCCGACCTCAATGTGATATTCGATGTCGATGAGGCGACTGCTGCGAAGCGATTGAATCCACTTCTTGATCGCATGGAGCAAAAAGGCGCCGAGTTTCATCGGCGTGTTCGAGATGGATACCACCAGCTTGTTGCCGATGACCCGAATCATTTCATACTGGTTGACGCGCGGTCGGATGAAGACGCAGTCTCGGTGATCGCGATGAAGGCTATCGAAGCTCGTCTCAGCGAGAAACATCCGCCCGCCACGGCTCACCTGTAGCTGTCAAAAGTCCCTGCACAACGTCGGATGGACTGTTGGTCTTATTGAATATTTGCCGCTGCATTTGAGCTCCAGTGCCGCCTTGCAAAATTTCTTCGCAGTACCCAAGTTCAGTCGCGCATCCCAAGTGATCGGCCACTGGTCGGCAGAGATCGAGCGTGCGTCTGGCCATTTGCCGCGCCGATGCTGCCAGCATGGTGTCAGGGTCAACAAGGGTGGCATCGAGCCCGTAGCGGACCGCGTGCCACTTGTTCTGCCGGGCGATCATGGGGTGACAGTCAGTCAGGTAGGCGCCTCGATCAATTTCGGCTGAGATGCCAGCGGTGACACACTGCACGAGCGCCACAAGACCGAGCAGTTGGCGCATGGTCATTGGAGTGTCCATGATCCGCACCTCGACCGTTCCGAACCGTGCGACGGGCCGAACATCCCACCAGATTTCTCGTGACGAGTGAATGAAGTCGGTCGAAACGAGGTGTTCAATCAGCCAGTTGTACTCGGACCAGTTCCGCATAGTCTCTGGTAGTCCAGCCGTTGGAAGTGATTCCATGATCTTTGATCGATAAGACGCGAGTCCAGTGTCATTGCCACTCCACATTGGCGAGTTGGACGAGAGCGCCAGCATGACGGGCAAATGCCGCATCATCCGGTCGCACATCTGTACGGCTTTGTCGCCACCATCGACACCAACGTGTACGTGCAAGCCGAAGCAGACAATGCGGCGGGCGACAAACTGCATGGTGTCCATTAGCCATTGGTACCTGTCGTCTGGCGTGAGTTCTTGTTGGTCCCAGCGGGAGAATGGGTGGGTGCCGGACCACAAGAAAGTCGAGTTGGATTTGGCCGCTTCGGCATATCCCCATTCAAGTTTCTCGGAGAGGTCGACGCGAACGTCTTCAACGGTATTGCAAACGCCAGTATTGAATTCGAGATAGCCCTGCATGAATTCAGGCTTGACGCATTCGGTCCACTTTTTGGGCACCTGCTCAAGAATTCCAGCGGCGCGAGGAACAAGTTCCAAGGTATCGCGGTCAACGACTCCAAGTTCGATTTCGACGCCAAGCGTGTGTTGAGGACTCGTGTTGAATTGAATCGGCATAGGGGCCCTTCCAGGAACTTCGTGATCAACGAACAGCATGCAACGCGGTATTGGTGAGTAATCGGCTGCCGACAAGCAGCGCCGTTTCGTCGATATCAAAGAGGCCTGAGTGTAGCGCGGGACGCCCATCCATTGGTCCATGGCCGGTGCCAAGTCTGGCCATCGCCCCAGGGACTTTTTGCTGGTACAGCGCAAAGTCTTCGCCGCCGAGACTTGGAAGCTCAAGGTGGATAAGGCAGCCAGGGGCCACAATATCTCCCGCGGCCTCGGCCATGAGTTCAACAACCCGTGGGTCATTATTTGTGGCTGGTGCTTCGTGTGGAAAATCCACCTTTGACGTGCACCCAGTAGCAAGGCATGCGGCATCAGCACACTGGATTACCATTTTTCGAAGTGTGAGTGCTTCTTCAATACGAGCTGCCCGAATCGTGCCGCAGATCTCGGCAGAGTCTGGAATTGCATTGATGGCCTCGCCACCTTGAACAGATGTGACGCTTACGCATTGCGCTCGTCGGCTGTCCACGCTGCGGGGGCCGAGTTGGTACAACAGAGATACCAAGTTGATGGCTGCGGGAATGGGGTCAATTGATTCGTGAGGTCGAGCGCTGTGTCCACCCTGTCCCAAGAGGGTTACTTTGAATGACACGAGATTGGCGGTAATTGGACCAATCCGCATGCCGACATGGCCAGTGTCAAGGAATGGGTCAACGTGTAAAGCGATGATTTGATCGACGCCCTCGAGTGCGCCGCGATCAATCATTTCGATGGCGCCGGTGGCCGCTTCTTCTGCTGGTTGAAATATGAATCGGAGATTGCTCGTGGCTCCGCCTGCTCGAATGGCATTGGCTTCACGTGAAATCGCATGGGCCGCAAAGCAGGCCATGGTCGTGTGGGCATCGTGCCCACATGCGTGGCAGCACCCGTCGTTGAGCGATGCCCAGGGCACATCTTTCTCGTCAGATACTTGCACACAGTCCATGTCGGCTCGTATAGCGAGCCGCGTTGCGGCAGGATCATCGGCGAGGTCGATGTCAACAATGAGTCCCGTTGCCGATTCTTCAACGCGAGGCTGCAGGCCGGCGGCTTTCATGTGATCAAGCACAATCGCGGTCGTTCGCACTTCTTCCCCAGCAGGCTCTGGGTGGGTGTGCAGGTCACGCCGCATCGCAATCATGTCGGGCAATGACTCAGAGAGCCACGCGTCGCTGCGATGCCAGGTCGTTCTGTGTTGGTCGTCGGTCATGCTTCGTTTCTTCTCAGGTCCAATCGAGTACCAGTTTGCCAAATTGCTCGCCAGATTCGATGCGATCGTAGGCTTCTTGGCCGTTCGCTGCGGGGATCACAGTATCGATAACGGGCTTGATGTGCCCTGTTGTAAAGAGCGACACCGCTTGTCGAAATTCGCTCATGTCTCCCATTGTAGAGCCGAGAATCTCAAGTTGGTTCCAAAAGAGACGAGCGAGATCGGTGGGTGGGTTCGCGCCGCTTGTACAGCCGCAGGCTACGAACCGGCCGGAGCGTGCGAGTGACTTGAGGCATGACGTGTGCACGGCTGCGCCGATTGAATCGGCGCAGATGTCAACACCTCGGCGGCCGGTCAAACCTCGAACGAGTCGGCTCCAGTCCTCGCCCTTATCGAGCACGGCATCAGATGCGCCAAGTTCGATAGCCCGATCAAGTTTCCACTGGTGCCGGCTCGTGACGATAGTGCGGCAGCCAAAGTGCTTGGCGATGTTCAGTGCTGCAAGGGCCACGCCGCCACCGATTCCCGTGATCAGCACCGTATCGCCGCACCGCAGTCTTGCTTTCGTCCGCAGCATTGCCCATGCCGTGAGATGGGTCAGTCCATACGCGGCGGCCTGAATCGGATCAGCCGCATCGCCAATGCCAACTGCATTGGCAGCCGGAGCGACAAACCGCTCAGCATGTGTACCGGGTGTATGTTCGCCGATCATGTAGATTTCGCGTCCAGAAGGCCGGTGCTCAGGAGTGGGAATCTGCGGGATATCAACGGCGAGGTTGAACATGACACGTCGCCCAACCCACGCATTGTCAACGCCGGCGCCAACACTCACCACGCGGCCGCATCCATCAGATCCGCCGATGTGTGGGTACTGCGTTTCAATGCCAGGCAGACCACGCCCGATCCACAGGTCAAGGTGATTGAGGGCGCTTGCTTCGGTGGCCACAAGGAGTTCGCCGGGAGCGGCGACCGGTTCCGGAAGATCGAGTAGCTCGACATTGGGTGTAACTGGATCGCCTTGGCGGGTGATGCACAGTGCTCGCATTTATTCTTTCTCCCCATTAAGGACGCAGCCCTGGGCGACTAATAAATCGCGTGTCCGCGTGATACCTTCTATTTCCGAAAGTGAATCACCTTCATATTCCACACCGACCCATCCCGTGTAGTGGTGCTTTCGCACAAGCGCGAACATACGGGCAAAATCGGTGCGTGTTTCGTTTCCATCCTCATCAAAGTCATGACTCTTGGCGCTGAGCGCTTTGGCAAGCGGAAGTAGTTCGTCAACTCCCTTGTACCGGTCATACATCTCGCGGGTATCCCAGTCGAGAATAAAGTTGCCAAAGTCGGGAAGCGATCCAAGTCGTGGATGGTCAACAGTTCGGATGAGTGACGCGAGCCAGGCGCCGTTCGATGAGAGCCCGCCGTGGTTTTCGATCATGACGTTCAGATTGAGCGCATCGGCATGGGACAGCAGGCTGCTCAGGCCCTTGGCGCAGAGATCTCGCTGTTCATCGGGTGTGCCTTCAGAGGGCACATTGACGCGAATGCCGTGGCAACCAAGTGATGCAGCGGCGTGGAGCCATCGGCGATGGTTTTCAACCGCCGTGTGGCGAGCTGCATCGGCTGGATCGCCAAGCGCACCCTCTCCATCGACCATGATGAGCACACTCTTCACTTCGGCATCATCGCAACGCTTCCGTAGCGCTGCAAGCCAGGCGTCGTCCGTGGAGCGTTCTTTGAAGAATGAATTCACATATTCAACTCCACCGATATTGAATTGATCGCGTGTGAATGTCGGAAAATCTTCGGCGGCGAGTTCATTGGCTTGCAGCATGCGGTGCAGTGACCACTGCGCGAGTGAGATCGGCCAGTGTGTAGATGTCATCGTATTCTTCTCCTTGACGACCGTGTCGGCAGTGGC
>CAVOCO010000047.1:0-7452 GCA_963694215.1 Phycisphaerae bacterium | reverse complement strand
AGAGCAGTGTCTGGAGGTCGTGCACCCCAGATACACCACGGGCCCCGTCAAGTGATTGGCGGGGCCCGTGGTGGAGAGAGAGGAGAGTTGGAGAAAGGAGAACAGGAGGAGAATCGACTTGAGTTGAATCCCTTTCAGGACTCTTGAAGTTTGCTGGTCATGCTCGCTTCACCCCCAACTACGGGGCCCACCTTCCATTGTTTGCCGTATGTGTGAGAAATCCCAAAACAATCCATCAATCGTTGATTTTGATCAATTAATAAGGGTTTTGTCGCGGGAGTGTGGGTCCAGTCAAGAATCAAGTGGTCTTGTTGCACGTGCTATTGCAATCATCTTGCCAAACAGTGGTAGGCTCGATCAATATCTGCAGCTTGCGGGCATAGTGGGGTTATTGCCTTCCGGCCAATAATGGCCATCAAATCAAGTCTGTGAGCCCGATAGAAGGCAAGTAACACCACTGGGAGTCTGCCCAGCCGTCTGAGATGCCGCGTCTTTGGAGAATATGAATGAAGCAAGTACCTGTGAATATAATTTTCTGTGCAGCACTCACGTGCCTGATGTCCGCAGCAGCCATCGCAGCCTCGCCCGCTCACGAACTTCGGCCTACCGTGAATGATCACGATCTTGGGCTCGGCTATTCCGTTGCAATCGATGGATCGACGATGGTTGTTGGCGCGCCCTATTACGACGGCCCTGGAATAAATCGCGGTCGAGTCTACGTGTTTACCTGGGATGGTGCTGGATGGTCGCAGTCCGCGTTGCTCACACCCGGAGGCCTGGATGACAACGCCTACTTTGGATGGGACGTTGATATTGACGGCTCAACAATTCTCATTGGTGCTCCTGGTGAGCCAGATGATGATGATGGATCGCATGTAGTTGGAGCGGTCTTCTTCTATTCGGGCGGCGGTGGCGACTGGAACTTTCAGCAACGCATTCATCCCGTTGAGAATGTTGACTTCTTCGACGATGACCCAGAGGACTTCTTTCAGTACTACATTCGAGATTTTGGCCGAGCGGTGAGCCTCGATGGAACTTTCGCTGCGGTGGGGAGTTCATTGACCCACGACCTCAACGCACTTGTTCGTGATGGCGCAGCTTGGATTTTGAATGGGTCTTCCGGACCGTGGCACTTCGATCAGTTGATTGACACCATGGATACCAATCAGACGAATCGCGCAGAATTTGGATCCGCTCTCGATCTGGACAATGGCGTTTTAGTTGTAGGTGCGCCAAACTACTACGCCAACGGCGACCCCAATGACGCACGAGGTCTTGCGCAGATTTTTGAGCACAACGGCGGATCTACTTTTGTGTATCAACAAAATCTGAGCGATTCGCTTGGGGACTCGGGCGACGCATTCGGCGAGGCCGTGGCAATTGATGGCACCACGATTGTGGTAGGTAATAGCGAAGACGACCTTCTTGGGAACGAAGCGGGTTCCGCAATGGTCTTCTTTGACACCGGCGCCACGTGGGCGTATGAAACGACGCTGACAAGTTGCGACGGCATCGACGAGATAAAGCAGCTCGGCCGATCGGTTGATGTCGATGGTGACGCCGTGGTCGCGGGCGGCACCTCGCTGAGCGTGTTCGAAGATCCGGCTAGTAGTGTTGTGGTGTGGCGAAACATCACGGTTGGAGACTGGCGCATGATCGGTCGACATGAAGCAAGCCAAGTGAATTCTGATGCCAATCTCGGCACGTCGGTTGCTATTGATCAGGGCCGAGTAGTTTCTGGGGCGCCAGACGCAGATCGCACGATTGGAATTACGTGGATCGATATTGGCGCAGTCTTCGTATGGGATATGTTGAGTGATGACCGTGATCTCAATGGCACTGAAGATTGGTATCAACTGCTGAGCGAAAGTCATGACTGGAATGGAAACTGTGTTCCAGACGAAGCTGATTGCTTGGCGGATTGGTCAAGCTCGTCGCATAGTCAGCCGGACGGGCACGTGGATTCAGATGACCTGCTTGATTTGATCGACTATTGGGGCTCAGACGTCGGCAACGGGTCAGCCTCACAGGCTGATCTCAACGAGGACTCTGATGTTGGCATAGTCGATCTGTTGTGGGTCTTGACTGACTGGGGCACGTGTCCCTAGCCGGGAAGCCAACTGACCGCGATGACAACATCAATGGCAGCTACGGCGGAAGTCAAATTCGCTCGCAGGCCGATCCGAATTGGCTCAAGAGAATTAACAAGTCGTTGATGTCGCCGACCCCGTCTCCATTGAGGTCAGCATCTGGTGTGCCAAAGACCGACAAGAATGCGAGCAAGTCGGTGATGTCAACCTCGCCAGAACCATCCATATCGCCTGAACACGTTCCCTCTGGAAATGATGGGGAAGCTCCGGCATGTATCGTCCAATCACCACCTGTGATGCGGCCCACGGCTGGCTGCCCTGATCGTGCCACGAGCGTGAAGCCGTCACCGGTCATTTCGGCACTCGCGTATTGGGTGCCGTTCTCAAGCCATCCGCCAAAGCCAATAGCTGAGGCCACACCTGCGACGAGCCCAAGGCTTGCGATCATCAGAATGTGTCGAGGCTGAATCATTGAAGTAGTTCCGGCAATCACTGTGGTTGGATCAGCATGAGTACGAGACCTGTGCCGCTGTCCAAGTTCGACATGGCTTTTCCGATGACGGCGCCGCGTGTGTTCTTGAGCCCCGACGCAGACATAGCATGGCCTCGTGTTGATGAAGTCGTGAGCATGTCACCCGGGCGGATTGGGCGTGTGGTTGCTTCGCACCGTACCCAAACCCGACCAGTGAGCGCTACATTGTGGTCGCCATCGGCCACTGTTCCAGTTTGCCCAAGTGATAGTCCGGGCCGAATGCCGCCAGCGCCGCTGACGACTCCAACGACGGATGCATCCACGGCCTTGTTGCTGACGATCAAACCACCGACCCGATGTGGATCGATGCACAGCACGGTGCCAGGTGCCGGATCAGCCCCGCGAACATTGAAACGTTCGCACAGGTCTGCGCCGCCCTTGACTTGGACTTCGTCGCAAATCACGCGACCCATGCCGAAGAAAGAAGTGTCCAGTTCAATGGCAATATCTCCGGCGGCGTTCCTGAGTTTGAGGGATCCATGCCGAACATTGTCGTTGGACTCCGTACCGAGATCTACCAGATTCGTGCCTGCGTCGTTCTTGATACGCAGTCCCCAGCCATCGTCACTCGTTGACCACTGCCCAAGTATGGCCTGTTGGTTGCCGTTATCGTTAGCGAATTGCAGGCTGGGAATGGTGCTGCTTGAAATCTCAAGGGCAATCATTTCTGTGCCGCTCTTTGAGAGGACAATTTCGCGCGCGTCATCAGTTGCCAAGAACTCGAGGGCGATCGATCCATCTGGTGGCTTCAAATACATCTGAGTTGCTGTATCCATGGCGGATTGCCAGAACACGGCATCGCCATTCTGCGAGGAGAGTTGCATGAATCCGCCGGTGTATTGGCCAATTGCCACCTCCTGCGTTCCGCCAAATCCATCCAGGTAAATCCGCGCTCCGCCGAACAAACTATTAACGACCGACATGTCGATTTTTGCTGATGTGGAATCGCCACCGATGCGAAGTGCGTTGTCCCACCCATCAATATGCAGGGCGGTCTGAGGATCGCTTGTCATGATGCCGACATTACCACTCGAGTAACCGATAGAAGTGCCGCTCAGTTCCCACATGGCATCGCCGGTGGGTCCTTCTGGTCCTTCTGGTCCAGGGTCACCTTGCGGGCCTGTCGCGCCCGCCGGACCAGTGGCGCCCGTCGAACCAGCGGCGCCCGCCGCACCAGTCTCGCCAGCCGGTCCATCTGGGCCCTCAGGCCCAATCGCGCCAGTCGCACCAGCAGCGCCCTGCTCACCAGGGTCGCCTTGCAGGCCCTGTTCACCTTGGGCACCTTCTGGGCCCTCGTTTCCAGAGAGCGCGTAGAGCGCGAATGGGGCAGGAGTGAGTCGATGCCGAGGCGAGAATGTTGTGGCGTCAGCGGTAACTTCGAGGTATCGCTCTTGCCCACTACTGAAGTGCGTCAGCACAAACGGGATGTCAACAGCAAAGCGTCCATCTGAAACCGATGTGCCTGGCATAAGGACCTCATCAAGCAGTATCCCGCCAGTCGCTGCGTCCCACAACGCAAAAGTGAAGTCCTTGGTTCCGGTGTATGGACCACTCGTATCGTTGAGTGTGCCCTCGTAGGTAATGCCGGGTGTGACCGGAGCCGCAGCGACCCAGGGCGTCAGGCATGCAGCTAGCATGAGGGGGGCAATTGTTATGAAACGCATATCAGGCTCTCCTTCTCTCTAAGGCTCATCGAAACACCGATGATCCACTCGTGCTCTTGATCAACATTCTCCGAATTGGCCCCGACATCCCATCATCTTCGCAGTTGATCATGATGACGGTGCCGCCCCATCGCACATTGATGTAACCCTCATAGAGGGTGTTCCATGGATTTGACAACGAGCCGTTCTCAGATCCGGTCCAGTTCGTGTCGACGTATTGCGTTGTCGAAGATGCCGTGACGTAGTCGGAAATGGTGTCGGACACCTCGTCAAACATCCTGCTGCAATCGTGCGTCGCATCGCCAGTGTCGAGTCCATTGAACTCGATCGCGGGATTACTAAAGTAGGGAATTCTGGTGCCATTAAGCGCGTTGCGGCCCATGATGGTTCGTTCTCGTGTTCCGCTGCTATTGTTCCAATAGTGTCCGCAGCCATAGGCGGCGACCCAATCTGGAGTGCCGTCGCCATTGTCGTCGTCTGGAATCTGCAGATCGTCGTGGTAGGCACCCATATTGTGTCCGGCTTCATGCGGCATTGACCACGTCGGTGCGGCCATATTTTCCCAGTGGCATGTATGAAAGCCAACATATGCATTGGAAGTGGATTCGGTGCTGGGGCGATATCCGAGCCCATAGGTAAGGCAGGTTCCGCAGCCGACCCCAGAATCTAGATCGTTGATCATGAAACTGACGATGTCTGCGCCAACTTGCTCCCGCACGGTGTGCACGCCGTCAATGATGTCGTCATCGGTAATTCGAATAGCAGCAAGATGATCGTTATGCGTTAGTCCCGCCTCGTCATAGTCAACTTCGTACATGCGAGCCATGCGCATCCGATGATCGATATCGCTGTCAGCGTAGATTGCATTGGCCGTGTCGATGGTGAGATGGCCAAGAAGCCTCGCGGCGCCAGCACTTCCGATCGCGGCCCGGGCACCATCGGTGTAGACAATCATGATATCGATGAATGGACTGCGGGTTCCGGCGTCATCGTCACCATCGTGATCATGTCGATCATTGCCATGGCCGCCCCATGTTGACGGGGTCGCTGGGCGATTGGTCGAGGGGACGACGACATTGTGAATCGTGTTGCCGCAGCGTGCGCCGGCTTGCTCGCGGACCGATTGCACCAGATGGAATCCTGCGGCGGATTCGCCGAGCATGCTGAACGAGCCTTCAGGCACTTGGCGAATTTGCACCATGTCAAGTCCGCGGATGATGTCGCCAATGAGAAGGCCTTCGCCGATTTCAAGAATAACCCGCGAGCGTTCCGCGCCGCGGACACTTCCAATCAGGCCCACCTCGCCGCCGCTATGTTGAATGTGGCGATGAATGTCAATTGTGATAAGGCCCATCCCGGGTAAGTCCACTGTAAATTCGGCTGACCGATCTTTCAGAAGAGCCGCCACGGTGGCTGGCGTAATTGAAACCACTTGGCGTTCAACCGCGACCGTGCTTGGCGCGATGCCGGTGGCCAACAACGCCGTTGCGGCCAGTTCGACCGAGAAGAGAGGTGTCGTGATCTTTCGGGGTGCAGGGTCAGGATTGGCCGAGACGATTTCGCTTATGACGGCGGCGGCAATGAGGCACATCGCAGCCTTGGCGTGAATCAGTTTGGCGTATCGTCTAGTCACAGCTTCAAGCATACGAAGACGGCATCATGCGTCAAGAAAAATCATATTCATCGCCCTACACCTTCTGTGGTGGTGTTAATGACCCATCCTCAGGATCCTCATCCTCGCCGCCAAGAAGGCCGATTCCAACTGAGCAGGCAAATCCAACAAGCGTGAGGGCCACAGCAGAAGCGACGTGGCCTGCTGAGGGGGCAAAGAGTTCGGTACGCCAGTGTTCGGGTTTGATCTGATCGCTGCGAAGCATTTCGGCAGTAATGGACTGCCCGCGAATGACATCGCCAACGATTGGTTCTTGGGGGGCAATGAATGGCCAGAGGCCGAGCACAGCGCCAACCAAGAGTCCCATGAGCACGCCCAGTGTGACCTTCTTGGCATGTTCGAGGAGCCACTTCACGGCGTTGGAAACACCAACGACACCCACGACGGCTCCGATGCCGACCGGAAGAATGACGGACAACGGCTCGGTAAGGTCCCCGCCCGATTGGACGGCTTCCTTGGCGCCCTCTATTGCGCCAAGAACCACGAGGTATTGTCCAAGGATAAGGAGCACATAACTTCCAGATAGGCCCGGCAGCACCATGGCTGACCCGGCGGCAAGGCCTGCGATGAGGTGCATCCACCAGTTGCCGGCCTCTGCCGAGGCTGCCGCATCTCCAGCGCCCGACCATTGCAGCAACGCAAGAAAGATCATGAACAAGATCCCGCCGATGAATCCTGCAATTGCCGATGGTGTGAAGGGCCGGAGCAGGCTCCATAGCAATGGCACGCCGCCAAGTGTCAAGCCGAGAAACAGGCTGTACATGACCCATCTGTGTTCGTGTACGAGGTCGCGAATGAGGCCAGCCCCGAGCACAATAGCGCCGCCAGCGCCCGCCACAATAATGACCAGCGTAAGAATTGATTCGACTGACCACCGAAATGTCGTGACCTGAGCGATGGCATCGACAAAGCGCCGGTACACACCAGCAGCAAGCAGCATCGTGCCGCCGCTGATGCCCGGCACCAAGTTGGCCAGTCCCATGAGCACGCCGCCGCAGGCATAGCGAACAAGCAGCAGGGGATTCGTGATCTGCGGTCCGTGATTCGTCATGAGGGGATGGTAGGAAAAGGGATCAGTCTCCGCCTTGGAGGCTAATAGGCCCCATTGCATTTACCCGCCAATAGCTGACATGCCGCGATCGGGCTGCTCGAAGTCGTCGAGTCCAATGCCGTGGCCAGCCTGTTTGGTCCAGACGGAGTCCACGAGGAACCGCACAATGTCATCATGCCCTCCGCCGCGCCGAAGTAGCGGGCGGATGTCCCACTCGGTGTTACTAAACAGGCATGGTCTCACGGCGCCTTCAGCGGTCACGCGAAGGCGATTGCAGGCACCACAGAATGGTCTGGTGACCGACGCAATCACGCCGATGCGACCTAGAGACCCATCGGCAAATTGGTAGTGACGGGATGTGCTGTGGGGGTTCTGTGAGTCGCGTTGTTCAAGGCGGTGCCGTTTCTTAATAGACGCGATGATTTCCGTTTCGGATACAACGC
>CAVOCO010000046.1:0-7556 GCA_963694215.1 Phycisphaerae bacterium | reverse complement strand
TCTGCAGCCATCTGCTGCCCGGCCGCACTGGCCATTTTCTGTTGCCACACACGCAGCGTAGGCCAACCCCACCGATGCTCAACTGCAGCAATCGCTGCAGGCACGCTCAGCCACGGCGTGACATCGCGGGTTCCTTGCCACATGAACGCCTCTTCATACGAGCCAAGTACATCATGACTCGCCACGAGTGGACGTGTTGCAGCGCGGTGCTGCTCGGCGGTCCACAAGAACCCCGCCCCGCTCGGCGCACCAATCCACTTGTGTAGATTCCCCGCATACCAATCGGCGCCAATCTCATCGATCTGCAGGTCCAGCATGCCAGGCGCATGAGCGCCATCAATCAGCACCGGTATGCCACGGTCACGGCAGATGGCCACGATCTGTGCAACAGGCTGCACGAGCGCCGTGCCTGACGTCACATGATCAACAATTGCAAGCGGTGTTCCAGGCCACAACGCCCTCTCCCAGGCAGCAACAATGTCAGAAGGGTCAGCAACTGGCAGCGACAACGGCACCACCCGCACGCCAGCCTCAGCTGCTGCATAGTTCGCTGCAGCAGCAACAGCCCCATACGCTTGCTCACCAATCAGCACACCCTCTGCAGCACGTGACCCGAGTCCTGCAAGCACCGCATCAATCGCCTCCGTGGCATTCGTTACAAATCCAAATCCACCCGGATCCGCTCCCAGAAATGCAGAGGCAACTTGAATTGCCTCCGAGAGAAGATCAGACGCGTGCCGCTCAAGAAATGCGACGGGCTGACACTCAAACTCGGCCAGCAATTCCAGCCGGGCCGCCTGTACTTCCTGCAAGCGGAGGCCAAAACTTCCTGGATTCAAAAACACCCAGTCGTCAGGTAAAGACCACAGGGAACGCTCAGAATCCGGTAATGGGTCAGGAAACATACGCAAAACGGTATCACGCATCTCCTTCTCCAACAGGACCTTACAAAATCCTAACAAAAAGAGTTGCAGTTCGGTGTCTGTTCCCCTAACGTAACCCGAACACGATGGCCGATGATACTACTCAAGTCAATACGAAGTTCTAGTCGAGATACCCCCGTCATGATGAAACATCCACAACATCTTGTGCCCCTCCACTCCACCCATCCCATGTCTGGGATATGTGGGGCACAAGATAACGTGGGGGTATCAACCGATTCACGGATCGGGAAGGAAGCGAGGAAACCGATGAGTATGCCACTGGTTCTGACAGGCCCCGGAGGGGATTACCGAACAGCCATTGTCGAAGACGAAGGCCGTTTAGTGCGTCGCGCCGTCCACGCAGACGTCCTCAGGGACAACGCCAAGGCGAACTGCCAGCTCATGGCATGCCCATCGGACCTCGCGGTCCCGGTCCGCCCACAATCACAGGCCACAGATCAGTTCGCGGCCCTTCTCAAACTACTGGCCGACTACCGGCCAGATCCTGCCGAGTGGCACCAATTCCGCCCCGCCCACGCAGGGCGTACCTGGATGCCAACTCGCTCGGTACTCACCCAACACCACTCACATGACAGTTCTTCAGAGGCCACAACACATGAATCTGACGCCCCGCCAGTTGCATATTGTCCAGCTCATCCGGGACTCACGTCTCGCACGCGGTTATTCGCCGACGATTCAGGAACTCGCCGACGAAATCGGCGTGGCGAAAGTGACCGTTCACGAACACGTCGGGGCACTCGTCAAGAAAGGCGTGCTGCAGAAAGAGCCCAACAAGGCTCGCTCTTTATCACTTGTTGAGGGGATCCCGCTTCCCAACGAAGACAACGGTGTGCGGTTCCCATTAATTGGACGCATTGCAGCCGGTCTGCCGATCGAGCAGTTTGAACAAAGTGACACGCTCGATCTCGAGTCGGTGTTCGGCCCACGCGTAGGCGAATCGGGTTCTACATTCGCCCTTCAAGTGACAGGCGATTCGATGCAAGATGAGGGCATTCTCGATGGTGACTACGTCATCGTCCGACGCGCCAGCACAGCCCGCGCAGGCGAGCGTGTGGTTGCCCTTCTCCCGAACGGCGAAACAACGCTCAAGAGTTTCTACCGCGAACCTGACGGCCGCATTCGCCTCCAGCCCGCCAACGACTCTTTCGAACCCCTTATTGTCAATGAGTGCCAAATTCAAGGCATCGTCGTAGGCGTCATGCGCCGCTACGACAGATAGTGCGCGGTTTCACGGGACTGCCCCCTTGCGACTGGCCCTTTTTCATCGCCTACTAGCCTGCGTTATGGCTGCGCAGCCGCCATAGCCATGCCTGCTGAGGTCAGCGTCACATACTGACCACGACGCGACACCACACCAAGTAGTTCCAGCGATGTCATTGACCGCATCGCTGCCGCCGCTGGCATATCAGTCAGGTCAATAAGCGCCGCGATCTCACTTCCACCTGATTTACGCAGCGCCGCAGCGACCTGCGCATCCTCGTCACTGAGCTTGACCGATGGGCCTGGAGGCGCAGCCTCCATGTGCGCCCCTGTTTCATCAATGGCTGGCGAGCATTCAACCGCGCCAAGATCCGCAAGCACATCAGCTGGATCCATCACACACGCCGCCCACCCATCTCGAATCGCCTCTAGGCCGCCCCGCGCTTCGCGGCGGTCAGCATCACTTGGCACAACCCAGCACTCTCTACCGTGCGACTCCACTGCCATCTTGGCCGTAAGCATTGCCCCGCTTCGCCGCGGCGCTTCAATGACCAAGACGCCGCTGGACATTCCACTAATGATTCGATTGCGGCGTGGGAACTGACTTGGTCTCGGCTGCTGGTCGGTATGCAACTCACTCACGATTGCGCCGCCAGCTGCGCGGATCTGATCAAAGAGCGCCCCGTGTTCTGGTGGATACAGGCACCCAAGTCCGCTGCCCAGCACCACAACCGTTCGGCCGTTGGCCCGCAGTGTCGCTCGATGCGCTTCCGCGTCAATCCCCCTTGCCCCGCCAGACACCACGCACACACCTGCAGATGAGAGCCCAGCAGCAAAGCGACCTGCCTGCCGCATGCCAACAGCAGAGCACCGCCGCGTCCCCACAATGGCCACACTCACGTCCCGAAATACGCCCGTATCGCCCGCGACCCGCAGCAGTGGAGGCGGATCAGGAATGGCAATGAGCGCCGGGGGATACCGCGCATCATCAAATGCGACAAGGTCCCCGCCGTAGCGAGCCAGTCGCTCGAGTTCGCCCTCGGGTCTGCTGCGACGAATTGCAGCAGCAAGAGCATCGCGGTTTGCGGCGGGCAATGCGTTTCTCATGTCGTGAAATGGGCCTGCGTCTGCGGCAGTAAGCACTGCGCCAACATCGCCATAGTGACGCAGCAGCCGCCGAACTGTCGCCGGGCCAATTCCTTCGGCGCCGGTCAGCCGCAGCCAATTCAATCTTGCTTGGTCAGTCGCATCCATCCGGACACCCTAGCGCCCATTCACATGGCATCTGGAACGACTGCCCTTTTTCGTCGCGCAACAACACCATTGCCAGACGTGACACATCCAATTACCACTTGAGTCAATCCCTCGTATCAAAATCTATGCCGAAGCAGTCGCAAGCGAGATTCGTCATGCAATCGCGCCGCGCGACACCACGGAGTCTCAAAATGTGTGTTGCGGCGAGCAATCGACAACCCATTTGCTGCCGCGCTGGAATCTGCAAAATCGGTGCTCTGCAGAAGGCGCCACATGAGTTTTTTCGGGCACAAGTCCACCAAGATTTCGCAGCTGCGCAGGGGCCATATGACCTCTGTTCACATGAAACTGGAACATCTCTAAGAGTTCATTTCGGGCGAGCGAACCATGGCACTGCAAGCAGCCGTTGACCCAACTCCAGAATCTGGCCAGCAATGATCACGCGCGTAGATACGCTTGATCCCGCGGCGACCCCCCAAAGCCGATCAACCCCACAAACACCAGCAGTACGCCTGCAGCAAGCATCCACAACCGTGCTGGCCCAGACACAAGCGACTCCAAGTTGCTCACGGAATGCGCCGGTGATGACGCTGCTATTGGCTCAACCGTGTCATCAATCCAACCAAGCACCCCGCCGCCATGCACTTCACGAGCGATGGCAATCTCGCCTTTTGGCAATAAGTTGAGATGCCAGGCAACCAGCCGGCGATGCAATTCAGGGTGGTCCAACTCAAGCGATACCAGCATCTCCTGAGTGGCCGCAACACGCCGAGTCTCGTACTGCACCACCGACTGCAGATCATTGCGTTCGAGACGAACGTTCTGCACATCACGCCAGGCCGGCACCAGCATCACCGCAGCAACCATTGCCAGCCCGGCCAGCAAGAAGGGCCACCCTGGGGACAACCGAGCAATCGGTGACACTTGCGAGGTGTGTGATGAAGAGATTTCCGGCACACCGCTCCTATCGGCCCAAGACTCCCCCCCTGACCACTATCACCACACACGCCCAGACCTCATCCCTTGACCCACGGCATGACTGTTCGTATGATCCCAATCTTCTGATGCGGGGTAGAGCAGCCTGGTAGCTCGTCAGGCTCATAACCTGAAGGTCGTTGGTTCGAATCCAGCCCCCGCTATTTCCGAGCTGGTTGCAAACGCAGCTGGCTCACCGGTTGATACGAAACGCCGCCGAGACTTCTCGGCGGCGTTGTCGTTTTTGGCCCGTGGTAGCAAGGTTTGCGGGCGGTCGAGGTTACGCCTGGTGTCTCTGTCGTAACCCCGCCATAGCCCCTCGGCGGCAGATGGGTCGCCAGGCGAAGTTCTCTGAGTCTCTGGTCGAGACGTTGCCCGGGTTGAACGGTGAGTTGTATCTGGTTGGGGGAGTACAACGAGGACGGAATTGGGCGAATAGTGTTCGCAACCAACTCTCAAAACAGGAGCGGTTCGTCGTGCGGCTGCGGACTAATCACGATCGGACGATCGTCGCGGTTCCCACAGATCATTGACGCGTTGAGTCCTTCAGGATCGGCATTCTGCCCGTTTCAAGGTGGTCATTGATTCTCTCCACCAAAGCTGCCGACCCTCGCCAACCGAGCGTCCGCTGCATCACCTCTGCTGGCGGTGGAAGGAACTGAAGATGGCCATGAAGTATCACACCGCGGCGAGATAGCTGCTGCCGAATGTCTGCCAATTTAGACTTGTCCCAGCCTTTCGCAAGTTCGGGGCATTTATCGATGACATCCTCAGAGACATGGCGCGTTTTGCCGTCGGTTGACCTCCACGAGTAATTGAGCGGCAGGTATGGAGCACCACGAGGAACGACCTCAACCTGGCCTGGCTCTGACACGCACCTGGTGGGAAACTCCATCCATCGATAAGGACGTTTTTGCTGCCAAGGATCTAACCGAAGTTCCTGCCGTGTCGGTATCTCGGGGCGTCGCAATTCTCGGCACAGGCGGTCAATGGCAGCTACGTCTTGCACAGTGCCACGTTTATGTTCCGTATGTCGCCCGATGTTCGCAGCCTAAAGGGGACACGCGTCAACAACATCAATCCTGTCCTCTAGAAGATCACGAATCGCCAGTCGCGTGACCCCAAGCCAAGATATACTTGAGAATCGGATTTCCTTCACGCCCGCAGACACTTGCACGTCGTCTGAGAAATGGAACGGGACGACATCGACGCCCATCGACTCACGAGGTGGTATACGCCTGGATTCTTGAAATCGACCTGCAATGCGCGGCTGTATGCCATGTGGCCCCCCGGCGGTCTGAATTGCGCCTGGTCACGGGTGTTCGCAGTGAACGCCTACGAAATCTGTTTGTCCTTCCCCGGTCCAACGCACGGGGCAGGCTCACTTCGCTTTGACTGAGCCACATTCGACAACAAGACCTGGAGAGTTCTTTTGAGCGTCCTAAAATCATGCGCGGTGATCGGCGGCGGCCCTGCGGGGCTGATGGCAGCTGAGACATTGGCCGAGGCGGGGTGCCACGTCACCGTCTACGACCAGATGCCAAGTTTCGGGCGCAAGCTCCTGATGGCTGGCGTCGGAGGTCTGAATTTGACGCATTCCGAAGGGCTGGAGGCCTTCCTAGCGCGGTATCGCGGGATGCCGCTCCATTCGATGATCGAGGCCTTTCCTCCCGAAGCGTTGCGCGCGTGGTGCGAGGACTTAGGTCAGGAGACGTTCGTAGGCAGCTCCGGGCGCGTCTTCCCGAAATCGCTCAAGGCATCCCCATTGTTGCGTGCGTGGTTGCGGCGTTTGTCTGAGCTCGGCGTGCAGCCGCGCGTGCGCCACCGGTGGACCGGATGGCGCGACAATGCATTGGCATTCGACGCACCAGACGGACCGCTCGAGGCGATACATGATGCCGCGATCTTCGCGCTTGGTGGAGCGAGCTGGGCGAAGCTTGGATCGGACGGCGCATGGTCAGGGATCGTGCAACAGGCGGGCGTCGCGACTGCACCGTTCAAGCCCTCTAACTGCAGCTTTGAAATCGACTGGCGTCAGCACGTCGGGGCGAAGTTCGCCGGAACTCCCATGAAGTCTATTGCGCTGTCCTTTGGGGGCACTACGGTGCGCGGCGAGGCAATGGTGAGTGAGACAGGCATCGAAGGTGGAGCTGTCTACGCGCTCTCGCCAGACCTGCGCGACGCAATTAATGCAACGGGGTCCGCCAGATTGGTCATTGATCTGAAACCGGACAATGACTTGGCACAACTTACAGCCAGGCTCAAGGATGGAAGACAAGGGGACACCGTTACCAATCGACTGCGAAAGGTTGGCTTGCCGCCGGTCTCAATAGCGGTGTTGCGAGAGAGTATGCATTCTTTGCCTCAGGATCCGATGGCTCTGGCTGGAGCAATCAAAGCAGCCCCGATCATTCTCACTGGAATTGGCGGCATGGCCCGCGCCATCTCAACCGCAGGCGGGGTGCGTGCTGATGCGATTGATGCGGCGCTCATGCTCCGTGCGAAGCCGGGATGTTTCGTGGCTGGAGAAATGCTCGATTGGGAAGCGCCAACCGGTGGGTATCTGCTTCAGGCATGTTTTGCATCAGGACGGGCCGCCGCCAAGGGTGCGCTCGATTGGTTGGTTGCGCCAAAGGCGTCGTGATCTGGAAAAACACCCCCGACTGCAGCTCGGTTGGTGATCACCAGAGACCGTCTGTACCCGAGCATTCTGGCGCCCCCGCGCGGCCTCTCCGAAAGCAATACTGGACACCCACCCAATCGGGCCAAGCAATGTCTCCAAAGTGGCTCAGCTTGCCGGTTTCTGGCTCAATCGCGTTGCCTTCTCGACCGCATAACCGCCAGTATTTGCAACCCACCTGAGCACGCCGACACCCTCGCGCCCATCTTTGCCAAAATGGAGTGACTCGAAGAGGGTCACGAACGCTCTATTACCGAGCCGGTTGCAAACGCAGCTGGCTCCGCGGTTCATACGAAACGCAGCCGAGACTTCTCGGAGGCGTTTTCGTTTTTGGCCCGTGGTAGCGAATTGTTGCAGCATTCGCAGTTGCCCCCCGGGCCCCTGCCTGGAACGCATGACCGTCCACACAGATCTACCTCGTAATACCGACACAGGCGGCACAGTGAGACGTCGGGTGGCCACACGGCCTGCCACCATGCGATGGAATGACCTTCCACGCTGCC
>CAVOCO010000045.1:0-7764 GCA_963694215.1 Phycisphaerae bacterium | reverse complement strand
CGGCCTGTCGGTGAGGCCGAAATCGAACAGCTTCGACAAGACCGAAATCGATTTGAGCAGCTTTGGCAGGCTCAGCGTGTGCGCGCAGATGACTTGGCGCAGCGGCTTCGACATCTTGAAGGCTTATCTGAGACAGCCTACCGATCACCGCATCGACCCAAGGTGGTTGATGCCAGCGTGACCGGTCGGGACCCACGCGATGCCCGCTCTCCCATTGAACTTCGCATGCCCCAAGAGGGCGCAGAACAGCTGCAGGTTGGCGATATTGCCGTGTGGGGCGGGCACCAACTGCTTGGACGAATTAGTCACGTGTCACCGGTGCGGCTCATTGTATTACCGCTCTCGAACCCAGAAGCAGGCCCGATTGAAGTTGCGGTAGGTGGAGCGGTAGAGCAAGGCAACTTGCCTCGCATGGTGCTGCGGCAGACCAGCGGAGGCAAATTGACTGCGGATATTGACCGACGAGTCGCGATTACACCTGGCATGACTTTGGTGCTCGCTGATTCTCGGTGGCCGGCGTGGTCACATGGTCTTGAGGTGGGTCTTGTGGAACGCGTTGAGACTATTGATGAGGCGCCGCTTCGGCAACGGGTGGTGGTCCGTCCTGTTGTCGACGCCCCGGCTGTTTCGAAGGTGGCCATCTTGTCGGGCAGTACATCGGATGATGCTCCATGAGGTGGTGGGCTGCGGTCATCATGGTGAGTATTGCTGTCGGGCTTGATACAGGGCTTGCGGGCGTCTTTACGATTCGCGGCCTTGGCCATGCCACGCCGAGTTTTTCTGCGTGTTTGCTGGGGTACGTCGCGCTACAAGCGCGGCCGATAGCCGCGTTGTGGGTGGCTCTCTTTCTTGGCCTGGTCCTAGATTTGTCCCCAAGCGCCGCCGGAGCGGCCCACGGCGTGCCCATCATTGGCCCCCGAACACTTGGATGCATCGCGGCTGTGTACATGATTGTGCTCCTGCGTCCCCTTGTATTTCGTCGTCGCCTCGTCACGGTGGCAGCAATCGGAGGGATTGCGTGGGTGTGCATCGGCCTTGGCAGCGCATCGATTGAGACGATTCGCTGGTGGGTCCCATGGACGCATGCGCTCGCCCCACCTCCAGCGAGTTCACGATTGATCACGATATTTGCATCGGCTTTGTACACCGTGCTGCTCGGTCTTCCGGTGGGAGCATTCTTGCTTAGTACAACTCGGTGGTGGCGATTTGGAACAGCACCTGGCAGGCTGGACTATGCTGCCAATCGCCGTTGAAGTGTTCTGAAGTCGCGCAAGGAGCAAGCATGTCAGACCTTTTAATATTTGACGATGGCCGTGGTGAGTTTGGTCCTTTGACCGAAATGCGACCAGCAAGCGCGCTGCGAACCGGCGGCGTGACAAACTTGGAGCGGATCGAGCGAACACTCGGTCGATTCGCAAGCGGGTTTATTGTTCCCACGTCCCTTGCCGGACCTTTGCACGCTCGGGTTTCTGTACCTGTCAATGCCCCAAGTCAGCACGATGCATTGTGTGTGAATGCGCGTTGGTGGGGGATTGGTGAACTGCCAGATCTCGCAGTGGGGCAAGCGGCAATGATCGGCGATGAGGTACTGGCCGTGATGCTGCAGAGCTCGGACGTGCAAGCTTTTGCGAGCAGTGGTCACTTGCCAGCCAGCATCGATCGTGCTGAATCGGGTGGCACGTTGTACCGCCGTCCTTGGGATATTCTCAATCATCTCTCAGCAGCGCTTGCTGATGATCTTGCCAGCACCAGTCTGCCAACCAATTTTGTCAAGCCAGCAGATGTTGTCGGTGATTATTCGGTGCACATGGCAGAGTCGGCTGTTGTATTTCCTGGCGTCGTATTCGATGCCACGGGCGGCGACATCGTTGTCGAGAGCGACGCAACGCTTCGCCCTGGCGCTGTGCTGTGCGGGCCGTGCTGGATTGGCCGTGGGTCAACCGTCGCTGAAGGGGCGGTGATTCGGGCGAATACGGTCATCGGTCCTGGATGCAAAGTTGGGGGTGAGATTGGCGCGAGCATTCTTCAGGGTTGGTCCAATAAGGCTCACGATGGATATCTTGGTGACAGCATTCTCGGCGAGTGGGTCAATCTTGGCGCTGGCACCACGACATCCAATCTATTGAATACATACGGCGAGACATCAGTTCGGCTGCACCCAGACAGCTCGCGAGAACGTACTGGTCGCTCCTTCTGTGGCGCCTTCATCGGTGATCACGTGAAGACGGCTATTGGCACCTTGCTGATGACGGGAAGTTCCATTGGCACAGGATCAATGATCGCGTGCAGTTCACATGCGCCCACAACTGTTGGTCCGCTTCGGTGGGTAACTGACGCTGGCGAGAAACCGTATCGAATCGATCGCTTTCTCGATATGGCGTCCGCCATGATGGCGCGGCGTGATCGCGACCTTGACCCAGCCGACGAGGCAAGGCTGCGGGAACTTGCTGCATCAGCATCATGAGTGAAACCCTGTATCTAATTGACGGGTACTCGCAGTTTTTCCGCGCGTATTACGCCAGGCGTCCGTATCAAAGTTCATCGGTCACCAAGGAACCCACCAAACTTGTGGCGGGATTTCTTGACATCTTGATGAACCTGATGGAGACACGAAAGCCGAATTATCTCGTTGTCGCCCTTGATGTCTCCAGTGACACCGGTACGTTTCGCAGCCAGATTGACCCCGAATACAAGGCCAACCGCGAAAAAGCGCCCGACGACTTCCATCCGCAGGTTCAGCGGTGTTTGCAACTGATCGAGGCCATGGGCATTCCACTGCTGGGTGTTGAAGGTGCAGAGGCCGACGACGTCATCGCGACGCTCGTTCGCAGACTTGAAGCGGCGCATTCCGACCTGAACGTGTGCATCATTTCAGCTGACAAAGATCTCGCGCAGATCATTAGTGATCGCACCGAAGTGTATGACCCGCAGCGGGACGTGCTGCGTACGCCGGCAGACATCTTCAAGGTTGAGGGTGTCGAGCCGCATCACGTGATTGACATCTTGTCGCTCATGGGTGACTCGGTCGACAACATTCCAGGCATTCCGGGCATCGGGCCAAAGACGGCCTCGAAACTGATCTTGCAATATGGAAGTATCGAAGGCATCTACGAACACTTCGATGAAATCAAGGGCAAGCGCCGAGAGAATCTTGAAGGAGCCCAGGAGCGACTTCGGATCAATCGTGATCTTGTGCGGCTTCGAGATGACCTGGAGTTTTCGTTTAATCTTGCTGATGCCAAGTGTGACCCCGCCGATCTTCCGATCGCGGCGCTACGCCCGTTGCTGCGTGAACTCGACTTTCGCCGAGCGCCAGAGCGGCTCGCGTCGCTCGTAGCTTCTTCGCGTACCGATCATGGTGAAGACAATGCATCGATGGATGCTGGCACGCTGTGGGCTGACCACGACGATGCCGGGCAGCTTCGTCAGGCAGATTCCACTGCGGAGTATCAGTCAGTCGTTGATGTCGAGACGCTACGAGCTGTTGTGGCGGAAGCAATCAAGGCTGGCGTCGTATCTTTCGATGTCGAGACAACCGGTCTCAATCCCATGCAGAGTCTTCTGTGCGGCGTCTCGCTTGCATGGAAGCCGGGGCACGGGGTGTACATTCCAACCCGGTCCCCCGAGCCCGATTCTCATCTTGATCAGCAGACGGTGATAGATCTTCTACGGCCGCTGCTTGAAGACGACCAAGTTGTGAAGATTGCGCACAACGCAAAGTTCGACATGAATGTGCTGCGGGTGGCGGGTCTTCGAGTTGCAGGCGAGGTGCGAGACACCATGATTGCCTCGTATGTTGCCGACCCGACGCGTTCAAGTCATCGGATGGATGCGCTTGCACTTGGCGAACTGGGGCTTGAGTGTATTGCGATCTCGAGTCTGATCGGCTCTGGCAAGTCACAGCGCACGATGGACACTGTCACGCTTGACAAGGTTGTGCCCTATGCAGCAGAGGATGCCGACGTCACGCTGCGACTACGGGCTCCACTTGAAGGGCAGGTCCAGGACGAAGGGCTGATAAAACTCCTGGACGACATGGAACTTCCGCTCGTCCGGGTGCTCGCCGACATGGAATTTGCTGGAGTTCGGATCGACCCCGATGAACTTGACCGGCAGCGCCTGCGGTTGTCTGAGCGGCTTGAACAGGTTCGCGGCCGTATCGCTCAGGCCGCTCCGTGCCCGCTCAATCCAGACTCTCCAAAACAGCTTGCTGCGGCGCTCTTCAATGCGCCAGTGGATGATCCCCCTGGCCTCGGCCTGACCCCAATCAAGCGCCGCAAGACAGGCCCGTCCACCGACATGGAAGTGCTTGAGAAACTGGAAGCAGCGCCCGATGTTCTCACGCCGCTGCCCGGACTCATTCTGGAATACCGCAAGCTTGCCAAACTTGTGAATACCTATTTGGTATCGCTCAAGGAGTGCATCAATCCCAATACCGGCCGGGTGCATGCGTCCTTTAATCAAACTGTTACGGCAACTGGCAGACTGAGCAGCAGCAATCCTAATCTTCAGAACATTCCGATTCGGTCGGATATCGGCCGCGATATTCGCCGGGCTTTCGTCGCTGAGCCTGGCAGTATATTGGTCACGGCAGATTACTCACAGGTTGAGCTGCGGCTGCTCGCTCATCTTTCTGGTGACGAGGCTTTGCGGACAGCATTCCGCGAGGGCGAAGACATTCACCGGGCTGTCGCATCAGAGGTGTTTTCAGTACCGCTTGATGAAGTGACGCGAGAACAGCGCGGCGCCGCCAAGATGGTGAACTTTGGCATCGTGTACGGCATCACGCCATACGGTCTTGCCCGGCGTCTCGGCGAGGACACCGATGTGCCCCGGGCCACCTCCATCATTCGTGATTACAAGAATCGTTTCCCCGGAATCGACTCGTTTCTTGAGAAGTGCAAGGATCAGGCGAGGGACAAGGGCTGGGTTGAAACCATGTGTGGTCGTCGCCGCACGATCCAAGAAATTGACTCGAACGACAAACAACGTCGGGCCCTCGCCGAGCGACTGGCCATCAACTCGGTCGTGCAAGGCAGCGCTGCAGATCTGATAAAGATCGCCATGATTGATTTGCACCGCCAACTGCCTGATATTGACGCCGATGCCAAACTTGTGCTGCAGGTGCACGATGAACTTGTTGTCGAGACACCCGCCGCCCACGCCGAACGCACACGAGATCTACTCGTGATCTGCATGGAAGGGGCGATGGACCTGGAAATTCCTGTTGTAGTTGACGTGTCGATGTCCGAAAGCTGGTATGACGCGAAGTGAACGCGGCTTTGCTTCGAGGTGAAATGGGGTCAGGACACACCCCGGGAATTGATGCAATTGATTTAAACGTCGGTATTGACTCCCGGCGTAGTAGGGATTGACCCCTAAAAACACTCGACGCCCGCCAAGGCGTGAGCCAGTGACGAGCGTCAGTTTCTTTCTCCCCTCCACAGGAGCCTATGAGGTGGTGCTCTCTCCTTCACCACCTTTGAGGGCGATCCCTTCTCTTCCTGAAGAGGGGTCGTCTGTTGCAAACACACCATGACCCAAATCGAAAACGATGCAAGGGGGATTCTCAATAATCGTTGCATACATTTTTACGGTGGCTGCGTAGTCAGCGTTTCATTGAGCAATACGGGTACGCTGCTCGCCCGATGACTCATGTACTTGTATCCGCAGGAACCCAGTCAGCCGCCCAGGCGGGCCTTGTGGCTGCCCAGGCTGGTGGCAATGCAATCGATGCCCTCGTCGCAGCCGTGGCGGCCTCGTGGGTCTGTGAGCCGGGCATGACAGCCCTTGGCAGCGCAGCCATCGCGGTGGTCGGCCCAGCAGGGGAGCGACCGATACTGATCGATGGGCTGACCGCAATGCCTGGGCTCGGGGGTCATGTTGGTGATCCGCCCGGCGGGCAACGGATCACCATGCCATATGGCCTTGGTGTGCAGACCGGCATTGGCCCCGGCTCGGTTGCGGTTCCAGGTGGACTCGCGGCGCTTGATGTAATGCACCGTGAGTGGGGGGCTTTGAGCTGGGCAGATGTGATGTCGCCAGCTGTCAAACTTGCCCGTGATGGCTTTCCCTACCCCAGAGTTTCCGCCACCTACTTACCAATCTCCGGCAAGATTATTTACGACTTGACCGAGGGCAGCCGGGCCATCTGGCGTCGCCCTGACGGCACCCCTTTCCGCATCGGCGATACCACGCAGCTGCCGGATCTTGCTGCAGATCTCGAACGCATTGCAATCGAAGGCGCTGACGTTTTCTATGCGGGTCCACTGGGTGAAAAAATCGGGCAGTGGATCGTCGAGCACGGCGGCGCATGCGGACCACAAGACTTTGCTGCGTATCGAGCATCGCAGCGCGAGCCCATTCACTGCAATGAAGATGGATGGGACATTTCGACCAGCGACACGATTGGTGGCGCTGCCCTTGTTGAAATGCTCGGCGGTTTTTCGGCAGTACCCCTGCAGAGCCACGACGAATCGGCGCAGCTTGTCAGCGTGATGGACGCCGCGCTGTCCCGGCGCGACGACACGCTTCGGCGGTCATCATCATCTACGACACAAATCTGCGTCGTAGATGAGCACGGCAACGCGTGCAGCATGACAACGTCAACTGGTTACGGTTCAGGCGTCGTGGTTCCGGGGACTGGAATCATGCTCAACAATATGCTTGGCGAACTTGAGTTATTGCCTGATGGTCCGGGCGTCCTGAAGCCCGGCGAGCGATTGCCAACCAACATGACCCCCATGATTGCTACGAAAGAGGGAAGCGTGGTCGCGCTTGGAGCAGCTGGCGCAGACCGAATCGCGCCTTCAATGGCGCAAACATGGCGAGGCATTGCGACCAGAAAAGAACCCGCCGCCGTGGCGATCAATTCGCCCCGCTTCCATGTGCGAACAACAGACGACGGCCCAGTACTTGACTACGAACCCGGGTTCAATCCAGCCGGCGTTGATATGCCCTGCAATCAATTCGAAGCCCCGCACATGTACTTCGGCGGCGTCCAAGCAGCCATGCGTACCAGTGATCGCATGCTTGATGGCGGCGGCGACCCCAGACGAGGCGGCATTTTCTTGAGTACCGACCCCTGAGCACCCGCCGTCCCCGCGGCACCTTGTGCTGCAGAAATTGATTACCAGCTCGCCATATAGACAGCAGGAGCGCCCAACGCTATTGGCATACGCATAGCCCTGGATTGAACGGGCAAAGGGTTCTCGCCAGCACGGCCAATGCAAAAGGCAACACCGTCTTCGGAAGAATCAAAGTCCCCACACGGTCTGCTCAGGCCTATCACCCTCAACAACACCACCCCCGTGAATACGGAGGTGCTGTGGGGTGGTGGGTTGTGGTGGGGGTTATGGGCAGGGGCCCCAGTTGGCAATGACTGTCAACAAGTCGTTGATTGACACTTCACCGTCGCCGGTCACGTCGCCGAGGCAGGATGTTGGGCATGGGGAGTCGTCGCAGGTAACGCCTTGGCCAAGCCATACATGGCCAAAGTATTCGCAGTCTTCTTGCGTTGCGATGACGCATCCAATTTTGTTTCCAGTGCAGCATGCGCCGATTAATTCAGGGATATGCAGTTCTGAGACTGCACTCTTGCCATCAAGTAAGCCATCAGTAGGCGTCACAGTGACCATGACTATGTCGCCAGAATGTGCAGCGTCTGACTGAAGGACGTCCCGCATTGCTGCAGACACAATGTCTCGTATCACCTTGCCATTGACTGCCCATTCGTACCTGTAGCTGACGAGGTCGCGATCAGGA
>CAVOCO010000044.1:0-7821 GCA_963694215.1 Phycisphaerae bacterium | reverse complement strand
GGTTGCCTGTGTAGACATCCGCGGTGAAATGGCAGGAACGGCCATCTTGGTCGCCTTGGCCCGAGGCGGCGCGGCAGCTATCGGCGCAGCAGTTACAAGTAGGATCAAGAGTGCCAGCAGTGATTTCATCGTGTCTCGTTCCTCTCCGGATCAGCCTTCTAGTCTACCGCCGACCGGCGGTCTGCTTGGTAAAAAGGCTGAAATTCAGGCTCAAGCGGCGGTGGTCACGGCCGGGGTCGCTGCACCACCAACGTGTCATTCTGGCCACCGAACCCGAAGGAATTGCTCAGACAGGTATCGACAGTTGCCGCGCGCGCGACGTTGGGCACATAGTCAAGATCGAGATCGGGGTCAGGATCGGTCAGATTGATGGTGGGAGGAATAATGCCTTCTCGCATGATGAGTAGGCAGGTGATCAGTTCCACCGCGCCAGCGGCGCAAATGAGATGCCCCATCATTGACTTGATGCTCGTCATGGGAATCTTGGGGGCATTGTCGCCAAAGACAAGTTTGACAGACTTTGTCTCGATGGCATCGTTTTCCTGCGTGCCTGTGCCGTGGGCAGAGATGTACTGCACCTCGGGGCGACCTTGGGCATCGCACCGCTTGGGGTCAATGCCTGCTTCTCGCATTGCGGCATGCATCGCGGCAGCTGGGCCTCGCCCATCGGGGTGGAGGTCGGTAATGCGGTAGGCATCAGCGCTGGACCCATATCCGGTGACCTCTGCGAGAATGGTGGCGCCCCGAGCTTCGGCATGCTCAAGTGACTCAAGCACGATGACGCCAGAGCCCTCGCCCATCACAAATCCGCCGCGTGAGCGTGAGAATGGTCGCGAGGCATGTTCGGGGTCTTCACTTCTGGTCGACAGGGCTGTCAGTCGGTTGAAGCCTGTAATGCCTAGGACGTGCAGCATGGTGTGGGTGCCGCCGCTGATCATGACATCGGCGTCGCCCCGGCGAAGAATGTCGCAGGCCTCGCCGATGGCCTGGGTGCTTGCTGCGCATGCTGTGAGGCAATTGAAGGCTGGTCCACGCAGTCCAAATTCTCGGGCGATATGCGTAATAGGTTCGTTGGGCTCTTGGGCAACCTCGTACGCGCCATCTATGTACTCGGCGGCCGCCGCGTGCCAGCTGCCCTCGTTGATCTTGGCCAGATCTTTCTGCCAAGAGGCTGTGGTCGACTTTTGATACGAGTCGAAGTCAAGCGCGCCTTCGCCCGAGCCTAGGTACAGGCCGCATCGGCGTCGATCGAGTCCGTCCATGTCACCAAGTCCAGAGGCATTCCATGCCTGACGCGCAGCACCAAGCGCAAACGCAGTGTGCATGCCAGGCTGGCCGTGGCGGGCAGCGCTTTCAACGTACTTGGTCCAGTCATAATCGCGTACCTGGTTGGCAAACGAGGTTGGGAACGTCGCGGCGTCAAATCGGTCAATTGGTCCGACCATAGTGTCGCCCGCGACAAGGCGTTTCCAGACTGAATCAAGATCATGCCCCATGGGTGTAATCCAACCCGATCCAGTAATGACAACTCTTCGACCGCTCATGAACCCGACTCCTGAGAGAGAATGGTGGCCGTGTTTTGTCCACCCTGACTCGCGGTCAGAATGAGCACATGATTGAGCGTTGTGTCTCGCCCAGGAAGTCTTTGCAGCTCAATTGCGCGTGTGGCGACGGCCAGCTGAACGGCACCGTGGCCTGCGCAGCAATTGCCGGTCGCTGGTGTGAGAAGAACCCGCGGAAGAGTGGGGCCACGCTCGCCCAGCGAGATGCGGAGAGCTTCGAGCTCGGCCCGATCAATGCCAGGTATGCCGAGTCCCATGGGTACCACAGCATCAATGTCATGTGCGGAAAGGGAGGCCTGGCCAAGCGCGAGCGTGATCGCGTCAGCAATTGAGTCTGCCGACGCTTCGGTCAGAATGTTGTCTGTAATGCTTTGTGTGCAGGCGATACCACTGATCATCGCTTTGATTGTGGCGCCTCGCTCGCGTGCGTTCTCGAGTGCCTCAATAACCAGAATGCCGCCGCCTTCTCCAAGGACTGTGCCCCCGGCGTCTTCGGCAAAAGGCCGAACGAGGGTCGCAGGGTCATCGCCGACCGATGCATTCACGATGCGGCCTGCGTATTGTTGTCGCAAGGTTGCAAGGACATTGAGGCGGCTCTCGACGCCGCCGGTTAGGCATGCATCAGCTGCCCCGCGTTGAATGACTCGCATTGACTCGGCCATCGAGAGTGGTGCGCTCGATTCCCAGCATGTGATTGTATTGCTCGGTCCTTGACAGTCGTGCACAATCGTGACATGACACGCGAGCATGTTTGGTAAGTACTTGAGCAGCCACAGTGGCGTGAGGTGCTGCATACCTTCGCGGCCCCAGTGACCAAGGCTAAATGTCATGTCGTCGTCACAACTCACGACAAACGCTTCGCCAAGTTCATTGACGTCAGGGCAGATTAGTCCAGCGCCGATGTGGCACCCAACTCGATCTGGCGCGATGGTGGGTTCGCCTTCACCCGTGCCAGCAGTGGTAAGTCCTGCGTCTTTGACGGCGAACAGCGCTCCACCTACGGCGAGCTCAATATCGCGGCACATCACTTTGGTGGCTTTGCGGTAGTGCTTCGGTACCAACTTGCGAATCGCAAAGGCATCCTTCGGGAGTTCGCCGCCGAAGGGGCAGTTCCACTGCGTACCGTCGTAGGCTTCAAGCGGCTTGATACCAGTCTCGTTGGCCTCGAGGGCTTCCCAGAGCGGTTCAATCCCCAAGCCAAAGGCTGTGACGGGGCCAATTCCAGTAATTGCAACGGGGCGGCTCATGGGTGGAGATTCTACCGGCGGGAGTCCCGGGTCGGGAGGGGGCGCAGCAAGCCTGTTCTGTTGCACACTACGATCTGCCGATGCAAGTCTTGGCCTCCTCTGCGAGGCTTGCTGGTCCCGGGTCTATAGCCACCGAGGCGGGGACTAACGCAGGCAGCATTGCTCTTGACGCCGCGTAGCGTCGCTGCGTGATCAGCCGAGCAGGCGATGAGCTATAGGGAATACGCACAAAGACGTCAACCAGTGGTTGTGCCTACGTCCGCCCGCCGTGTCCTGGCTCCCGCGCTGGTGCCAGCCGGCGAGCAATCAACATCGCCATTTCAAGTGACTGCTCGTAGTTGAGCCGTGGGTCGACGAGTGATTTGTAGCCGTCCTTGAGGTCTTCATCGGTTAGGCCGCGGGCGCCGCCAGTGCACTCAGTCACGTTTTCGCCCGTGAGTTCGAAATGCACGCCTCCAAGGTGAGAGTCGCATGCAGCGTGGATGTCAATGGCTTGTTCGACTTCCGAGAGGATGTCTTCAAAGCTGCGCGTCTTGATATTCGCCTCAGTCTTGCGTGTGTTGCCGTGCATGGGGTCGCAGACAAACAGCACACGCTTGCCAGTTGCGCGTACAGCATCGATGAGGGCCGGCAGGTAATCAGCCACTTTTCCTGCTCCGTACCGGTGGATCAGTGTTAGGCGGCCAGGCTCATTGTCAGGGTGAAGCGTATCCATCAAGCGACCAAGAAAACTGCCCATGTCCTTGGGCTCAAGTGCTGGACCAATCTTGATGCCAATTGGGTTTCGGATACCGCGGAAGAATTCAACATGCGCTTCGTCGATGGCCGCTGTTCGCATGCCGATCCAAGGAAAATGCGTCGAGAGGTTGTATGCGCCAGATCGCCGTGGAACTGACCGCGTGAGCGCTGCTTCATAGGGAAGCAAGAGCGCTTCGTGGCTGGTGTAGAAGTCGACGCGGGAAATGTCTGCAGCCGAGATGCCACTGAGTGTTTCCATAAACCGCAGCGACTCGCCAATGGACTCGACGATGTCGTGAAATTCAGCAGCCTTTGGGGAATGCTCGACAAAGTCGAGCTGCCAGTATTCCGGATGATGCAAGTCGGCGAAGCCGCCATCGATCAGACTGCGGATGAAGTTGAGCGTGAGCGCCGAGCGTTCGTATCCGCGAAGCAAACGCCATGGGTCGGGTGTTCGGGCCTTGGTCTCAAATTCTGGTCGGTTGACGATGTCGCCGTAATAACTGGTGCAGGTCAGATCGCCGCGTGTTTCGGTCGACTCGCTACGCGGCTTGGCATATTGCCCCGCAAACCGCCCGACTCGAATGACCCGCTTGTGTGTGCCATGCACAAGCACGAGTGACATTTGCAGCAAGATCTTGAGCTTGTTGATAATGACGTCCGAGGTGCATTCGCCGAAGGACTCGGCGCAGTCGCCGCCCTGAAGCAAGAATCGCCGCCCCTCTGCGGCCTCGGCAAGTTGTGTTTTGAGCGATTCGATTTCCCAGCTCGTAACCAGTGGCGGCATTAAGGCGAGTTCGCCGGTTGCTTCAGCGAGGGCCGCAGGACTGGGGTATCTGGGTTGGTGGCGGGCGGTCTTGGCCCGCCATGAGTCGCTGGTCCAATCGGTCATACAATCGAATCCAAGAAAAAAGTGGGAAGGGGGATAGAATGCGGGTGAGAGGACTCGAACCTCCACGGGTTACCCCACTGGTACCTAAAACCAGCGCGTCTGCCAATTCCGCCACACCCGCTGTGTGGCCCAACAGGATAGTTGAAGGGCATCGCTACCATGCGATTGATCCCCCGAAAGGATTTTGAAACAATGTCATATGCCGTAATCACTGGAACTCGATTCATACCACTGCTGTGCCGGATTGTTCTCGGTGCTGCGTTTTTCTTCTCTGGATGGCATCTCTGCTTCCAAGAGGTAAGTTTTACGCCTGAGCAGATTCAGTTGCTTGATGGAGCCCCCGCTGAGGGGGCTGCCGCCATCGCTGTTCCTGTTGCCATGGTGCAGGATGACAATACGAAGAAGGCCGATACGTCTGCTGTCAAGCCAGCTGAGCCAGTTCAGGCTGCAGCCTCGCTACCGATTGCCCCGCTCGGGCCACTCGCCCCAAAGCACGCAAAGGATTCTGTAGACGATGGATTGAGCCGGCATGCAGCCGCTCGATTGACGCTTGGACTGCGAGAGGCTGGATTTGATGGCTGGGCTGAGCCGGTCGCGTGGGGCGTCGCAGTTGCACAGCTTCTTGGTGGGGCCTTGATTTTCGTGGGGCTTCTGACCCGATTATGGGCGTTTGTGATGGTTGTGATGCTTGGCGCTTCGTTCTGGTTCATCACCATCGAGCGAGCCGGCATGTTTGATCGCAACCCATTTGAATGGGCCGCTGACGTGGCGGCGTTCCAAGAGATGTTCTTTGTGCTTGCCATGTTCGTGCTCTCGTTTGGTGTCTTGTGTACTGGCCCTGGGATGCTCGCCCTCGATGCAGTCCTGTGGCCCGGCAAAAAGTCCACCGGTTCTCAAATGCCGCCGGCAACCAAGTAGTAGATTTAGGTGTCAGTTCCCACACCGGGGCGGGGGCTGGCACATTTTCAAGTCGAGCCCAATTGTTACTGCTCTTTGGCAGTAGTTCAGCAAAGCTCCTTCGCCGGGCCGTATCCTGCGCGACGGAGGCACACACTTGTCCGCGCGAATTGCTGCGTCAAAGAAGCGAAGCACACCGCTCCGGTCGATCGGTCCATGGGGGCTCTCGGCGGGGCTGCACATTGGCATCATTGCGATTGGTTTTTTGGTGACGTGGTCGATCATTCAGATCGATGAGCACCTGCCATCACCTGTGGTGACGGGAGACATCGTCATGCTCTCTCCCATTGTGCCGCTCCGGGCAGCGCCGAAAGAGCAGGCTGATACCGCCCTCCCGATTCCGATGCCAACTATGCCCGCCGCTGCGCTTGAAACACGATCTGTTTCAGGTCCTGGTCCGGTGCGCCCGGTTGTGCCCGCCACGACGACGCCGGTGTTTGCTGGGGCATCAATGGGAGTCGCCCACGAAGTTGTCTTTGTGATCGATGCGAGTGGCAGCATGACGGCATGGCTTCCGTTCGTGATCGATGAAGTCGAACGCACGCTTGCTGCGATGACAGAAGACCAACGCTTTGCCGTAGTCTGCTTTTCCGGTGACGCCGTGACGGTGACGCCCACGCGGGGACTCGTCAAGGCGACGCCTGCCGCTGCAGGCGCGGCCATTCGGTCGCTTCGCAGCACCGCGGGTCGCCAGCTCGGTGGCGGGTCTGATCCGGTCCCCGCGATGAAAGAAGCATTCTCGATGGAGCCCGAACTTATTCTGGTCTTGAGTGAGGGGCTTGTTGGCCGCGGCCGCTGGGCGGTCGACCGAGAGGCCACACTGCGAGCGCTCGACCAGCTGAACCCGGGGCGTGCTGTCCGAGTTTCCTGTATTCATTTGACGACAGATTCGCAGAATGGATCGGCAGTTCTAATGGAAGACATTTCCGCTGCGCACGGCGATGGGGCCGTGACCACTATTACGCTCGAGGAGCTCGATCGATGAGCATGAAGTTCTACGTGATTGCTGCAACACTCTTGATCTGGACTGGGCCAGCGACTGCCGCCCCGTCCGCTCGGAGCTTTGGGTCGGCATTCTTTCTCTCTCGCAATGGAGATGGCCGAATTGAGCTTCTTGGTACGGGGGTCATTTGGCTGCTGCTGTGCATGTCTGCTGTGGCCATTGGCTTGGTCATTGCAATGGCGGCCAATAACCGTCGTCAGTCAATGCTGCCCGATGGCTTTGTTGAAGAGATGCGAAGTGATATTTGTGCGAAGCGTTTCAAGGAGGCCATGGACAAAGCAGACGGAAGCGACTCATTCATCGGCCGCATCATGGGTGAGGCTATGCGGCAAGCACCCTTTGGATGGAACGCTGTCATACGAACGCTTGAACAGGCCTCAGAAGAACGAACGGTCGCCCGGCTTCGCCGGATTGAAGTGCTCAACACAATCGGGCAGGTGAGCCCCATGATTGGGCTATTCGGCACGGTGTACGGCATGATTCTGGCGTTTACTGCAATTGTCGCGTCGGGCGGCGCGGCCGATCCAGTCATGCTCGCTGGTGGCATTGGTACCGCACTGACCACAACATTCTGGGGTCTTGTCGTGGCAATTCCATCGCTCGCTGCTTGCGCAATGTTGCGTGGACACATCGACTCGGTCACGGCGGAAGCAACGTTGGCTGCCGAAGAATTGCTCGGTGGATTCCGACCCAAGAAAGGCAATGGGGGGGCGTCCGCCTCGTGAGGAGCCGCCGACCAGAACTGCCGGTGCAGGCCAATATGACATCGCTCATCGATGTTGTTTTTTTGCTGATCGTCTTCTTTGTCCTTGTGTCACGGATCATTGATGAAGACCGTCCTCGCCTTGACTTGCCCGCCCCAACACCACCTGCAACGGTCATTGCTTCGCCAGGTCCCCGGGCCGTTATCAGTGTTGTTACTGATGAGGCTGACGTGAGCGTGTATGACCTTGCTGGCATTGCCTATCCAGCAGATCAAAGCGGCCGCGCTGCGCTTGATGTCGTGCTTGTAGATCTTCTTCGCCGAGATGGTTCGACAGCCATTCAAATTCGAGCTGGGCGAGACACGCCGTGGGATATCGTGGCGCCGCTGCTGGACGGAGCCCGCGCCGCAGGCACAACCGCTGGACTTACGCACCCGGTTCGGGTGCAACTTGCAGCACTCCGAAAGCGTGGAATATGAGACCGCACGCAAGAGCCAATCGAAGACGTGGTGGTGGCGTAGCGCTTCAGATTGCGCCAATGATCGATGTTGTCTTCCTCTTATTGATGTACTTCATGGTCGCGACCGATTTCAGTCCTGCCGAGGAAGTCTTTCGGCTCGACTTGCCCAATCAGTCTGTCGGAGCCGATGATCCGCTGCAACTCTTGGATGAACCGCTTCGAATTCGCGTGGTGGCTGCCGGGGCGCAAGGCAAACAA
>CAVOCO010000043.1:0-7837 GCA_963694215.1 Phycisphaerae bacterium | reverse complement strand
AATTCTGGTGCGACTGAGTTGGTGTGTTGCCGCAGCAATGCTTGTGGGCTGGTGGGCGTCTTCTGGTCCACCACTCAATCAACCTGCCGCAGCCGACATGATCGCGACAAATGGAGGATTCACACTGATGACGGCCAATAGCCGCGATCAGCGTGTGAATGAAGAGTCCGAAGTGTTGTATGTGCTCGACCATCATCGCGGCATTATGTTGGTGTATGGGCTTCGCGATGTACAGAGCAAACCCTATATCGAGATGCTTGACGGTGGATTGATGGAAGTGCTGTTTGAGCGGGCACGCTCAGTAGCGCGGCAGATATCGCCATAGCCCCCTGGAGGGGGCACAGGCAGCAAGTCCGCTGCAGCGGTTGCTCTGGTCAGCTTCTTCCCCTATTTCCCAAACAGGCTGCACGCGTCTTGTTGTGCGATGCTGGTCCTGGTGGTCGCTGATATCCTTTGCGTATGCACCATCCAGTAGATGCCGTGATGCTCGCCCGTCGCGCCGCGTCCTTTACGCGTCGCTCGATCAAGGCGGACTCCAAGCGGTCGGGGCTGCGGCTTGCCGTATCGATGCTTGACCTGACCACCCTAGAAGGCGCCGATTCACCCGAATTAGCGCGGGCACTTGCGCAGCGAGCAATACACCCGTGTCCAGTACGCCTCGATCAACCAGTGCCTTCGGTTGCGGCTGTGTGCGTGTACCCAAGGCTCGTACCTGTTGTCCGAGAGGCTCTTGCTGGTTCTGGGGTCAAGACGGCTTCGGTCGCGACAAGCTTTCCAAGCGGGCAAGCACCGCTCGATGCCCGGCTCGCCGAGACAGATGCTGCGATTGCAGCGGGCGCTGATGAGATTGACATGGTGATAAGCCGCGGCGCTTTCTTGTCGGGGCGATTTGATGAGGTGGCCGCAGAGGTTCGAGCGGTCAAGGAGGTGTGCGGCGATACGCATCTCAAGATCATCCTCGAGACGGGCGAACTCGCAACGCCGGATAATATTCGGCGATGCGCCGATCTAGTTATCGAGGCCGTGAGCGCGGGCCGCGAACTCGCAGATGGCGAGGTGTTTGTGAAGACATCGACCGGAAAGATTTCGCCAGCAGCGACGATGCCGTCAGTGCTCCTGCTACTCGAAGCGGTGCGGGACCACTTTCTCGCAACCGGTGTGCGGATTGGCGTAAAACCAGCAGGTGGTATTCGACAGTCCAAGGCTGCGCTGCACATGCTTGTCATGGTCCGTGAGACGCTTGGGCAAGCATGGCTTGATCCGAAGCTCTTTCGAATCGGAGCGTCAAGCCTTCTCGATGATCTCGTGCGACAACTTCTCTGGACCAGTCGCGGCCACTACGCCGCGATGCATGATGTGGCGGTGACGTGATGGGACAGTCAGAAGCAGGAACAGTTGTAACGGCCCAGGGATGGGAGTACAGCCCGGCCCCAGAGCGAACGCGACCGAAGATCGATTCGGAATATGGTCTGTTCATCGGTGGCGAATTCCGTGCCCCGCAGACTGGACGCGTCTTTGACACGATCAACCCCGCCACTGGCGAGCGGCTCGCTCGCATTGCTGAGGCAGGGCAGGATGATGTTGATGCTGCCATGGCAGCCGCCCGCGCAGCAGGTCCCAAGTGGGCCCGATTGAAGGGTCGCGAACGTGGCAAGTACCTCTTTCGGCTTGCTCGGCGCATTCAAGAGTGCTCGCGTGAACTCGCCGTGCTTGAGACGATGGATGGCGGAAAGCCAATCAGAGAAAGCCGCGATGTAGACCTGCCATTGGTTGCGCAGCATTTCTTCTATCACGCTGGATGGGCCGACAAGTTGCACTGGGCCTTTGGTGGTCGCAACGTGAAGCCGCGTGGCGTGTGCGGGCAAATCATTCCTTGGAACTTCCCGTTGCTGATGGCGGCGTGGAAGTTGGCGCCGGCGCTTGCATGCGGCAACACCGTTGTACTCAAGCCCGCCGAGACAACCTCTCTCACTGCGCTTCATCTTGCCAAGCTGATGCAAGAAATTGATCTTCCACCAGGTGTTGTCAATATTGTGACTGGTGCCGGCGAGACAGGTCGCATGGTCGCTTCGCACCCCGCAGTGAAGAAGGTGGCCTTTACCGGGTCGACCGATGTGGGCCGTAAAATCATGGAAGAACTCGCGCCGCGAGAAATTCCGCTGACGCTTGAACTTGGCGGCAAGAGCGCCAACATCGTCTTTGCCGATGCGCCCATTGAGCAAGCAATCGAGGGTGTCGTGGATGGCATTTGGTTCAATCAGGGTCATGTGTGCTGTGCCGGATCGCGGCTGCTCGTGGAGGAATCGATCCTTGAATCATTCGTGGCCCGCTTGCGTGACCGCATGGCGCAGCTTCGAGTGGGGGATCCACTCGATAAGAACACAGATGTTGGGGCGATCAACAGCGGCGAGCAACTCAGACGGATTCAATCGTTGGTCACAGCAGGCCAAGAAGAGGGGGCCATTCTGCACGATGTGCAGTCTGCGCCGCTGCCAGACAAGGGGTTCTGGTTCCCGCCATGTTTCTTCACAGGCGTACAGCCTGCTCACATCGTGGCGAGAGAAGAAATCTTTGGGCCAGTGCTTGCTGTGATGTCATTTCGAACACCGGAAGAAGCTATTCGCCGAGCGAACATGACGCCCTATGGCTTGGCCGCTGGCATTTGGACCGACAAAGGCTCCAAGATATTTGAGATTGCAAGCCGGATGGAAGCGGGCATTGTGTGGTGCAACACGTACAACCAGTATGACGCAGCTTCACCCTTTGGTGGCGTCAAGGAATCAGGTTTTGGCCGCGAAGGTGGCTTGCACGGGCTTCGGGCTTATGTGCAGTAGAGGAGACGTGCAATGAGTCGACTGCCCGTTGTGAAGACTGGCAAATTGTGGATTGGTGGCAAGTGGCCACGATCCGAGTCTGGTGCCACTTTTGTTGTTGAGAACAGCAAAGGCGAAACGGTTGCTCGATGCGCGCTCGCAAGTCGGAAGGACTCGCGAGAGGCAGTTGAGGCGGCCCGCGCTGGTCTGGCTCCGTGGCGGGATGCCACATCGATGTTGCGTGGCCAAGTGCTGTACCGGGCCGCAGAGATGCTTGAGAGCCGTGGCGATGAGTTCACCACTGCGTTGCGGGATGGAGGCATGGCTGCGGCCACAGCTCGCCGTGAAGTAGAGTTGACTGTTGATCGAATGGTGATGCTCGCTGGCTGGTGTGACAAAATTCACCAGATACTGGGGTGTCAGAATTCGGTCGCGGGTCCTTATCACAACTTCACGATTCCACAGGCCTGTGGTGTTGTCGTGGCGTTCTGCCCAGAAGACCCACCCCTGCTTAGCATGGTCACGCTCATGGGCGCTGCGATGGCGATGGGAAATGCTGTGGTGACCGTTGTGCCACGTTCATCGGGGATGCTCGGCGTGCTACTTGGTGAGGTACTTGCAGTGTCCGATGTGCCCAGTGGTGCTGCGAACATTCTGACGGGTGATATTGAGCCGCTGCTTGACCCACTTGGCGGTCATCGTGAAGTGGCTGTCATGGTGTCAAGTGGACTCAAGAAGGCTGCTCGCACGAGGCTCAGGCTTGCAGCAGCGGATGGTATTCGCCGGGTTCATACGATTCCATGGACAGGAACAGACTGGGAAGACGACGCTGAAACGTGTTCGCCTTGGTTCCTTGAGCAGTTCGTTGAGTTCAAGACAATGTGGCATCCAGCGGGGGTGTAGGCCACGGCTTCGTCGCGGCAGAGCAGTAGGGCTCGGGCTCCGTGGGGGGGATTAATCCATTTTGCTGCATCATGGACTCACTTGCTTTGCTTCCCTCACGGCGAAGCATCTCTACAATTCAGGGACAAGCACAAGCCTGGATCGCTGGGGTACGGCGCCCATGTCAGAGCGACCCTTGATTGGAATGGCGAGTTGTTCGCCATTGATCAGGCGGTTGGGGAATTTTTTTTGCAGCATTTCAACTGCTCGGCTTGGAAGCCCAGAGCTTGAATCAATGGCAGATTCATCGAACGCGCCAACGGTAATGGTGCTGAGCCGGCTGCTAAGATCGTGGTGAAAATAGGCAGTGGTGCCCGCCGCCCGTAGTTCTTGTACCCGTTCTTCAGCTCTGGCTCGGCGAACATCGTCAGGAAGTACGCCGGAATCGAAATCGCCCCAAATCTCAATTTCTAGCGTGTAGATTATTCGAGCCCTGGGGTACTGCCTGCGAAGTGAGAGCAATTCATTGGGGCGGATGGTTGTGGGATCTCGCTCGGGCTCAATCGTGGTTCGAATAATGGCTCCGAATATCTTTTTGCGATCGACTCGGATGTCCTTCAGCGATGCCATATCCTCGGCTGCTTGCGGATCGTCCCAGCCTTCGTAGGCCCCAAAGACCACCACAGAGCCCTTCGAGTTGGTATGGACACGAAGATCGGGCTCGAGCGGGGGCACGAGCGTGCTCAATTGGCTTCGCCATGTCTCGGCGGCGAAGCCCGAGGTATCTCCCGCAAACGTTTGCAGGACGATTGTGTGGAACGGACTGTTGGCGGGCTGCCTTGCTGCCGGCGATGAGCCTGATGTCACCGTGGGGGGCATTGAATCGGGCGTATAGACGCTTGGATCGAGCATCTGCTCAAAGGACAGCCACTCATCGTCTTCCTCTACGCCCGCAGTTGTTGATCTAGAGGCTTCCTCCGACTCAGAATCGAGGCTTACTGTGGGAGGCGGAAGGGCAATTCGAGCTGGCTCAGGGGCTGCGCAGGCGTTTAGAAGCACGACAATCACGGTACTTAAAAAAGCTGACGAGCAATGGGTCAGTTGAGGCCCAATAGAGTTACGTAAGATCATGGCGAATATGTAGTTCCAACAGTTTTCTCAAAGTTAAAGCAGCCTGCGGCGGCAGGCCGATGTACAGGGTACGAACGACCTGAGGTGCTCAAGGGTCGATCATGTAGATTCAGGGAAGAATCGCGAGACAGTGTAGGTCCTAAGCTTGATGTATGGCGGGTGACGTAGTGTCCCGCGCCAAGGAGTTTCTATCGATGTTCGACATTGCTTTGGTGGGTAATGGAGCCTGTGGTGGCTCTGAAGAACAGGTCAATCGGTCTGAGGCGGCTTCGCCGCGCCGGCCGGGGCACGATCGAACTGCTGTCGTCACGACAGCGGATCTTTCGCGCTGGACCAGTCAACTTGACGAGATGGAAGGCGTACGCTGGGACCGCATAAGAGCGGTTCGAGCTGCAATCAGTGATGGTGACTACCTCACTGATCATCATCTTGATGCAGCTCTTGATGGGCTTCTTCGCGACCTTGACGAGTGAGTCGGCAACCCTGGAGCTCAGCGGCGTTGGTGCTATGTCTCTGTATAGCCCAAGGTTGTAGCTCGAGTGGCCCTCCAGTGGCACAATCTGATGTGGCTGATCGATTCGCACCGGCCACGTTGCGTATCCACCCCATTTCACATGTACACATTCGGCAAGATGGGATAGCTGTTGTTGAGGCTGCTGTGCGTCTACAGGACGCAGATGGCTTTCCAGTTCGCGGTACAGGCCAGCTCGAGTTTGAATTCCATCAAGGCGACCGGCACGGCGAGGCCATCATGAGCCGCATTGAGTGGTCAGCGGACCTCAATGACGCCGCAACCAACGCGGAGATATTTGATTCCACAACACGCACATATCTCGTTCCACTAACGCTCAAACGTGGCACTGTGCCGCGTTCTCCGCAGTTAGTTGCGACGTTGTATCAATCTGCCGGAAAGCCACTGCGGGATTCTTTAGAGCTTTCTGTCCTTCGAGCTGCTCCCGCAGACGAGCAGAACGAGTCAGCGACACCATAGTGTGGCGTTGCTCGGTACGATTCTCATCTCATGACCATGCACACAACGCCCCCGAGTATTGGTTCAAACGTTCGCGTGACGCAGCAGATGCCGCTACGCGATCGCACATGGTCGACTGCAGTGGTAGGCACGGTCATTCGATTTCGTCAGGCCAAGACAGGGTCTTGGTTTTCACATAGCCGCGATGGTCAGCTTTGGCTTGATCGGCTCGAACTTCGATGTGATGATGGCGAGCTCGTTGTACTGAATCTAGATCAATACAGCGTCGTGGAACCAATCGAGGCCTGCTAGAGAACCTCGAATGGGAGACTGCCAGCAGGGCCAATGGCCACAATGGTGGGATCCAGTTGTGTGTACCGCTTTGCGTAGTCCATGACATCTTCGGCGGATACTCGTTCAATCTGATCAATACGATGCTTGAGTGATAGGCACTGGCCAGTCTGAGCGAGCGCATTGGCCATATAGGCAGCGCGTGCAGCCGTGGACTCGCCTTGCATGGTCATGGAGCTGATGATGGTCCGCCTCGCCCGCTCGATCTCCTTGCTGGTGAGGTCAGAGGCAATTCGTGTGATTTCACTAAGACATGTTTGTACAAGCTCTTCTGCGTTCTCTGGCGTCGTGCTTGCGTGCAAGGTGACCCAGCCTTGTTCGGCGGTTCTCGCATATTGCGAGCCAATGGAATAGCACAATGAGCGTCGTTGCCGCGCTTCAGTAAAGAGCCGCCCGCTCGTTGTCCCGCCAAGTGAGACAGAGAGAAGTCGCTCACGAGCAACATCATTATGGCCCGCCGGCGGCGCGTCCCAGGCCATGGAAAGATGGACTTGCGAGGTTGGCCGCTCGATCAAGATGCGTCCTCGTGGGCCCGGTGAGGGGGAGCGATCGTCCGCACATGCACCACTCCATTTGGCAGTGAGCGTGGTCAGGAGATCAAGGCACTCTGTCGTCTTCACTCCACCAGCGATCGCCATGATGGAGCCTGTGGGAACGCTTCGAGATGCCAATCGTTTGCGTAACGCATCGGTTGTGACGTCATTGAGCCCTTCAACTGTTCCAAGCCCACTTCGGTGAAATGGTCGGTCTAAGTGTCGAGAACGCAAAGAAAATGAAATTTCTTGTTGGGGGTCATCTGCAAGATGTGCGAGGCCCTGAAGGCATCCTTCGCGCGCTGCATCGAGCTCTGAATCAGGGAAGCTCGGCTCCATTACAACAGCGAGAAGTAACTCCATCGCTGTTCGTAAGTGGTCTGTTGTTGTAGTCGCTGAGAGTCGAATGAAGTGTGTGCCAACGCTTCCACTTCGTTGCATTCCAGCGGCATCAAACGCGTGTGTGAGTGCCTTGGTATTGAGTGTTTTAGTGCCTCTAAACAGCATTTCAAGGAAAAGAGCGGCATATCCATCAGTTCTGTCTGTATCACACATGGATCCGGCTGGTAACAGCAAGTGCAGTGATACTGAACCTGCGCCGCTGACATATTCACTTGCAAGTTGCAGGCCGTTTGGAAGTATGTGTGTTGTCATCATGTGCGCGTGTTTCGTTGTTGCTCTTCGCGCAAGCATACGTCAAGTCGCATGTGTAATCGGTGTGATGTACGCATCAAGATGTAACACGTGAGTGATGAAGAAAAACTTTATTTCTATCAAGTGACTTCAATTCTGCATCCGATACGGGTAGAACGTGTTGTAACGGGTTCGCCCGGGTGTACGTGCACCCGGTTCTCCGACTTGAAGCCGGACCCGAACGGATTTGCATGGAGGTCAATTTGATGGCCAAGAAAAAAGCAACGAGAAAGAAGGCCACTCGCAAAAAGGCCACCAGAAAGAAAGCCACTCGCAAGAAGGCCACTCGCAAGAAGGCCACTCGCAAGAAGGCGACTCGCAAGAAGGCCACTCGTAAGAAGGCCACTCGCAAGAAGGCCACTAAGAAGAAGGCCACTAAGAAGAAGGCCACTCGCAAGAAGGCCACTCGCAAGAAGGCCACTAAGAAGAAGGCCACTCGTAAGAAGGCCACTAAGAAGAAGGCC